>NZ_LVCT01000248.1:0-8940 GCF_001647205.1 Rhodococcus sp. EPR-134 | reverse complement strand
CACCGACGAGCACATGCGCGGAATCCGACAGGCACGGTCGGCGAATGCCCGAATGTCATCCGGATCGCCTCGAAGCGGAACCAGGTTCGCCCCGGCAAAGCACAGTGAGGACAACGGCCCGCCTCGACTCCACAGCTCGCCGTGAATCATTCGTGGGTCGACGCCGCATTCTTCGACGCGCGCGGCAATCATGCAGGCCGCCACCGGATCGGCGTCGAGTACCCGTCGGACGTCTTCGAGATCTCGACTTCCGACCTGCTTGGCTCCGAGGAGTTTGAGCATCCGTCAACCCCCTCGACTCGACTGCGCGTCCACGAATATCACTACCCGATCATGATGCACTCAGATTGCCACGAACCTGACACCGACGGGGAAGATTCATCCGGCAATCACTCAACTCACGGTGACGACCGGCGCACCCTCCGAGGCGTCACCCTCCATGCTTTCGGCAATTTTCATCGCCTCTTCGATCAACGTCTCGACGATCTGCGCCTCGGGCACCGTCTTGATGACCTTGCCCTTGACGAAGATCTGGCCCTTGCCGTTGCCGGACGCCACACCGAGGTCGGCCTCACGCGCTTCACCCGGTCCGTTCACGACGCAACCCATGACTGCCACGCGCAGCGGGATCTCCATGCCTTCGAGGCCGGCGGAGACCTCGTCGGCAAGTGTGTAGACATCGACCTGTGCACGGCCACACGAGGGGCAAGAGACGATCTCGAGCTTGCGGGGACGCAGGTTCAGAGACTGCAGAATCTGGTTACCGACCTTGATTTCCTCGGCCGGCGGGGCCGAGAGCGAAACCCGGATCGTGTCGCCGATACCCTCCGCGAGCAGCGCACCGAAGGCGACCGCGGACTTGATCGTGCCCTGAAACGCCGGCCCTGCCTCCGTGACGCCGAGGTGCAACGGGTAATCGCATTTGGCGGCGAGTTGGCGGTAAGCCTCGACCATGATCACCGGATCGTTGTGCTTGACGGAGATCTTGATGTCACCGAAGCCATGCTCTTCGAACAACCCGGCCTCCCACAGCGCGGACTCGACCAACGCTTCGGGCGTCGCCTTGCCGTACTTCTCCATCAACCGAGGATCGAGCGATCCCGCGTTGACACCGATACGGATCGGAATGCCTGCGTCACCGGCAGCCTTGGCCACCTCTTTGACACGGCCGTCGAATTCCTTGATGTTGCCCGGATTGACGCGCACCGCAGCGCATCCCGCATCGATTGCCGCGAAGATGTAGCGCGGCTGGAAGTGGATGTCGGCGATAACCGGGATCTGACTCTTCTTCGCAATGATCGACAACGCGTCCGCGTCTTCCTGACGCGGGCAGGCGACACGGACGATGTCGCAACCGGACGCGGTCAGTTCCGCGATCTGCTGGAGCGTTGCATTGACGTCGTGCGTCTTCGTGGTGCACATGGACTGCACCGAGATGGGGAAATCGCTGCCCACACCTACCGTGCCGACCTGCAGCTGCCGTGTCTTGCGTCGAGGAGCAAGGATCGCTGCGGGTGCCGAGGGCATTCCCAGTCCGATAGGGATGGTCACGTCTGTGCCTTCTTTCATAGCTTCACTGCAAGTTTAGCCGGGCGATCGCCGCACTACCGCGCGGCAACCGTCACCCTTCTCACACGGTCAGAAGATCTTGATCGGATTGACGATGTCAGCCGTGAGTGTCAGCAACATGAACGCGCCACCGATCACGATGAATACGTAAGTAATCGGAAGGAGTCGCGTGTAGTCGACCGGGCCGCCGGGAATCAAGCCTCGGCGGGCGCGGAACCAATCACGGATCTTCTCGTAGAAGACCACCGCGATGTGACCGCCGTCGAGCGGCAACAGCGGCAGGATGTTGAAAACACCTAGGAAGAAGTTGATCGATGCGAGCAGTCCGACGAACATCGGCCACTCGGCTCGATCTGCGGCCTCGCCACCGATCACGCTGGCACCGACCACGCTGATCGGTGTGTCCTGGGCGCGTTCGCCGCCCGTGATCGACTCCCACAGTGCCCCCACCTTCGACGGAATGTCAGCCAATGCCTTCACCGAGTCGACCATGATCTGGCCGGTGTAGTCGAAGGCTGCCGGAACAGCCGTGAGAGCGTTGTACTCGACCAGCGCCGAGCCCGGTCCACCGATTCCGACAGCGGATACTTCCTGCTTCACGGGAACGCCACTGGCCGAGTTCACATATCGCTGGACTCGTTCGGGCACGACCGTGATCGACAAGGCCTCTCCGTCGCGATCAACCGACAACACGATCGGACCATCCACACCTCGAATAGCTGCTGCCACCTCAGGGAAGGTGCTCGTCGACTTTCCGTCGACTGCGGTGATCCGATCTCCCGATTGCAGGCCCGCATCTCCCGCGGGGCCCCCACCCGAGCACTCTGTCAGCTCGAAGTTGCCGTCCTGGCCCAGCTGATCGGGGGCCACACAGGTGACCTCTTGGACCACTGGCTGAGCGGGCTCAGTTCGACCCCAACCGAGGAGCAATGCGTAGATCAGGAGGAACCCGAGAATGAAGTTCATCGCGATACCGCCGGACATGACGACGACGCGCTTCCACGCCGCCTTCTTGTACATCGCGTGCGGCTCTTCTTCAGGCGTCATCTCGTCGAGGGCCGTCATGCCCGCGATGTCGCAGAATCCGCCCAGCGGCAGCGCCTTGAGGCCGTACTCGGTCTCACCTCGACGGAACGAGAAGATTTTCGGTCCGAAGCCGATGTAGTAGCGGCGAACCTTCATTCCCAAAGCCTTGGCCGTCCACATGTGACCGGCTTCGTGCAGGGCGATGGACACGCCGATGCCGAGGGCAAACAGCACTACGCCCAGTGCAAAAACCATGAAAGCTCTAGCCCTCCTGCTTCACGAGCTGACGCGCTCGTGTGCGTGCCCAGCCGTCTGCGGCCAGAACGTCGTCCACGGTAACCGGTTCTGCGGACCATTGACCTGCATCGTCGAGAACAGCAGCCACCGTGCGGACGATCGCCGGGAAGGAAATGACACCGTCGAGGAATGCCTGAGCCGCCACTTCGTTGGCCGCGTTGTAGATCGCGGTGAAGCAACCTCCGGATTTTCCTGCGCTTCGCGCCAGATCGACGGCTGGGAACACCGACGAATCGAGCGGCTCGAATTCCCAGGTGGAGGCGGTGCTGAAGTCGCATGCCGACGCCGCACCTTCGATGCGGTCCGGCCAGCCGAGAGCGAGAGCGATCGGGAGCTTCATGTCCGGTGGACTCGCCTGTGCCAGCGTCGATCCGTCGAAGAAGGTCACCATGGAGTGCACGATCGATTGCGGATGCACGGTGACGTCGATGCGGTCGTAGTCGATCCCGAACAGCAGGTTCGTCTCGATCAACTCGAGGCCCTTGTTGACCAGAGTTGCCGAGTTGAGGGTGTTCATGGGGCCCATCGACCAGGTGGGGTGCGCTTTTGCCTGAGCCGGATTCACACTTTCGAGATCCTCGGCGCTCCAGCCACGGAACGGCCCACCCGAAGCGGTGAGAACCAACCGGGCCACCTCGTCGCCTGTTCCACCACGTAGGCACTGGGCAAGCGCCGAATGCTCCGAGTCGACCGGCACGATCTGACCGGGGGCGGCGGCTTTCGTCACCAGCGCTCCGCCGGCGACAAGCGATTCCTTGTTCGCCAGCGCCAGGCGCGCTCCCGAGTTCAAAGCCGCCAGTGTCGGTTCGAGTCCCAACGAACCGACGAGCGCATTGAGGACAACATCGGCACCGCTGTCCCGAACCAGTTCTGTCACGGCGCTCGGTCCCGAACGGGCGGTTACCGATTCCAGCGCCGATGCCGCTGCAGGATCGGCGACGGCGACGTCCGTGACGCCGGTTGCACGAATCTGTTCGGCCAACAACTCGACGTTGTTGCCGCCCGCTGCAAGACCGACTACTTCGAAACGGTCGGGGTTGGCAGCGATGACCTCCAGCGCTTGGGTACCGATCGAACCGGTACTGCCGAGGAGGAGGACGCGGGTACGTGTGGTTTCCTGCACTCGCCCATTGTTCCTGATAACACCTGAGAACAACCTTATCGACGCCCAACTACGTACGACAGGCAGTCGTATGTCACCATATTGGGCAGTAGTGCAACCGAATGAGCAGGAGGATCGACCGTGGCCGATACCCAGTTGGACGTCAAGTCCAGCGCCCCCGTCGTGGTCTCGCACGTCGATGAGGCCGAGGTTCCCTCTGCCGCATGGGGGTGGAGTGGTGAAGGACTCAAGTTTTTCCGTTTCCTCGGATGGTTCTTCGCAATATTCCTGCTTCTGATGATGATCGGAAACCATCACGGCAAGGTCGAGGATCTGTGGCTCATCGGCACCGCCGGATTGATGATCTTCATTCTGGTCCGCGACATCGTCATCCGTCGCCGCCCGCGCTAGAAACCTGACAAAGAGAAGGCCTCCACGAACGAAAGTTCGTGGAGGCCTTCTCTTTACGTGTTTCAGGCCTGAAACGTTTCAGTTCTCGGCTGCCAGCTGGCCACAGGCTGCGGCGATTTCCTGACCGCGCGTATCGCGCACCGTGCACGAGACGCCCTGGGCGATGACCCGACGCACGAACTCACGCTCGACGTCCTTGGGGCTCGCGTCCCACTCGCTGCCCGGAGTCGGGTTGAGCGGAATCAGGTTGACGTGCACCAACCCGCCGAGTGCTTTCCTCAGCTTCTTGCCCAGCATGTCCGCGCGCCACGGCTGATCGTTGACGTTCTTGATCATCGCGTACTCGATGGACACACGGCGACCGGTCTTGTCTGCGTAGTACCGTGCAGCCTGAAGTACCTCCGACACTGACCAGCGATTGTTGACCGGGACAAGAGTGTCGCGCAGTTCGTCGTCCGGTGTGTGCAGCGATACCGCCAGCGTGACGCTCAGGCCTTCGTCAGCGAGCTTGCGGATAGCGGGAGCGAGGCCGACGGTCGAGACCGTGACGGACCGCTGAGACAGGCCGAGGCCGTCGGGTGCAGGCGAGGTGATCCGTCGTACCGCTGCCACCACGCGCTTGTAGTTCGCCAAAGGCTCGCCCATACCCATGAACACGACGTTCGAGAGGCGTCCGGGGCCGCCGGCAACTTCACCGTCGCGCATGGCAGCCGCTGCCTCGCGAACCTGATCGACGATCTCGGCGGTCGAGAGGTTGCGGTCGAGGCCGCCCTGACCCGTCGCACAGAACGGGCAGGCCATTCCGCAGCCTGCCTGACTCGAGATGCAAAGTGTTGCCCGGTCGGGATAGCGCATCAAGACGCTTTCGAGCAGCGTTCCGTCATGTGCCTTCCACAGGGTCTTGCGAGTGTCGCCCGAATCGCACGCGAGGTGCTTGATCGGGGTCAACAAGGTCGGGAACAGCGACTCCCCAACCTTCTCGCGCACCGATGCGGGGAGATCGGTCATCTTCTCCGGATCGGCTTCGAGCCGCGCGTAGTACTGACGCGCCAGCTGATCGGCCCGGAAAGCCGGAAGGCCGAGCTCTTTCACCGCTTCTTTGCGCTCGGCGGAATCGAGATCGGCGAGGTGCCGTGGAGGCATTCCGCGCTTGGGTGCAGTGAAAACGAGGGGAAGAGAGGCAGCCATAGTTACACCATTGTCCCATTGTTTTGGGGTGCTACCCCACTGCCACCCGATTGTGGCCGGATTACCCGTGCAACTTCGCGCAGGTTGAGTGATGATCATGTCATGTCAACCACACCAGAGGATCCGTCGAATTCCCCCGTGTACGGCCCAGCCGACGGTTTCGGCCCCGATCCGGAACTTCCGAAGGTGGACGAGAACAAGGCAGTGGAAAAACACGATCCGGAACCGACACCGACGCCTGAACCGGTGCCGACCGGAACGTCGGTCACCGACCGAACCAGGGCTGCGACGACCTGGGTTGGCCTGGTCATAGGCGCAATTGTGCTGATCTTACTGCTGGTGTTCATCCTGCAGAACCTCGAGAGCGTCTCCGTCAAGATCCTCGCCTGGCAGATCGACTTTCCGCTCGGAATCACGATCCTGCTTTCCGCCATCGCGGGCGCGTTGATCATGGCGTTGGCAGGTGGCGTTCGCATCATTCAGATCCGGCGCGCAGCGAAGCGGCAGATGTGACTGAAATCTAGTTACGCAATTGGGTCGATCGATGGGCCAGCAGGCATCATTGATGTCGTGGAAATCACCGGAAAGGCCCTGATGTGACTACTCACATGGAGAGACCTGTGACCTCGCGAATTGCCCCGCAGCAGGCAAGATCCTGGCTCCTCGTCCCCGCGTCCAAACCGGACACCTTCGACGCCGCACTCGCGAGTGCGGCCGACGCCGTCATTCTCGACCTCGAGGATGCCGTCACCGCACCCAACAAGCCAGCTGCCCGCCGCGATGTCGCCGCATTCCTGAGCGAACACAATCACGCCTGGGTTCGGATCAACGACGCCACGACACCGTTCTGGGAAGAGGATCTGGCCGTACTCGCGGGCCTCCCCGGACTCGAGGGTGTCATGCTCGCAAAGACCGAAAGCGGTCAGCAGGCCGACGCCACGGCCGAGCGACTTCCCGACGGCACCAAGATTCTTGCTCTCGTCGAATCCGCGGTGGGACTCGAGGCTGCGCCCGAGATCGCACGCACTGACGGCATCTTCCGTCTCGCATTCGGCAGCGGCGACTTCCGGCGCGACACTGGGATGGACGACTCCCCCACGTCGATGTCGTACCCGCGTTCGCGGCTCACCATCGCCAGCCGCGCGGCACGCATCGCTCCGCCGATCGACGGTCCCACGCTCGGCCCCGATCTGGATCTGCTCGCCCGAGACTGTGCGATCACCTTGTCACTCGGCATGGCCGGCAAACTCTGCATGACCACCGCGCAGACTGCCCCCGTCAACGCAGGACTGAGTCCCTCTGTAGCCGACGCGATCTGGGCTCAGAATGTCATCGACGATCTCGGCGAAGACGGCTCACGCGTGCGCGACGGCAGCGACTTGCCCAAGCTCGCCAAGGCGAAGAAGATTCACAAGCTCGCCACCCTGTTCCACATCCCCACCGATCACTGATTTTTTTACTACTGAATCGGTGCAGAAAACGTCAGGCGCTCAAGTCGGAGCGCCTGACGTTCGTCTTTTGAGCCCGCCTTCACGCAAGTTCGAGTGATCGTGGTTTGGACCGAACATGGATCCGGTATCGCACCGTGAAGCCCAATCCCGTTACTTGCGAGAACGCACGCTCGGCAGTCTTCTCGGTGAACTCGATTCCGAGTACCCGCCGCATATCGTCTCGATTCTCGAACTCCCACCGGGTCTCGACGCGCGTGAGCGAGAATCCTTGAGCCTCGAAGAACGCTTCGACCGCCGCGGGATCGTATTTGGGCAGATCCGCCCTCATCCACTCCCCGTACGGGCCGGCGCTCACATCGAGATCCACGATCAGCAAGACTCCCCCGGGCCTCAGGATGCGCATGGCCTCACGAATTCCCGGGCCGCAGCCTTTTCCGAAGAAGTACGCCGTACGGGCATGAACGAGATCGACTGAAGCATCCACCAGACCCGTGGACTCTGCTGAACCCTGGACTACGTCGATCGACGCCGAATCGCGGGTTCGTTCCCGCGCGGCCCTCACCAGCGGTGCGTGCGGCTCCACTCCGACAACACGACGGGCAGTACGAGCGAACTCCGGTAGATGGAACCCCGCCCCACAGCCGACATCGACGACATCGCGTCCAGACCAGTCGACCTGGGCTCGCATCGCGGCCCAGAGGGAACCGTCGACGTCCTGCGCACGGTTCTCGATTTCGTACACGTCCGGCCAATGCCAGATGTTCGGACTGGGGATCGGCTTGGAACGGCCTGAGAAGAAATCACGCACGAGAAATCAGACGAGTGCGTACAGAATCAGCCAGGTGACAAATGCCGACGGCAGGAGTGAATCCAGGCGGTCCATGATTCCGCCGTGGCCGGGAAGCAAGGTTCCCATGTCCTTGATGCCGAGTTCACGCTTGATCTGCGATTCGATCAGGTCGCCGACCGTCGCGACTACCACCAGGACGACACCGAGCAGGACGCCGATCATCGAATTCGCGTCGAGGATCAACGTCACCGAAAGCAAACTGCCGATGACGCAGAAAATGAGGGATCCGACGAATCCCTCCCAGGACTTCTTCGGGCTCACAGCGGGCACCATCGGATGCTTCCCGAACAGCACTCCAGCCGCGTAGCCGCCGATGTCGGAGCACACGACACCGATCATCAAGACGAAGACGCGACCGGGGCCGTCGTCTTCGAGCACCATCAACGCACCGAATGACGCCAACAGCGGGATCCACGCCAGAACGAACACCGTGATGGAGGTGTCTCGCAGGAAGTTCTTCGGGGTCGCTTTGAGCCCGTGGTCGAACAACCGCCACACCATGCACACCAGGACGGTTGCGGTGAATCCGCTGAGCACCCCGACCGGTCCCCACGGCCAGCCGAGCCAGATCGTGGCTTGCCCGCCGACGAGAAGGGGAATTCGCGGCACCTCGATGTCGGCTTCACGAAGCCGCGTGGTGACCTCCCACGTCGCGATGAACATCGCGATCGCAACGACTGCGATCCATCCCGGGGGGAGGAAGATCAAAGTGCCGATGACCAAGGCGCCGAGGCCAGCTCCGACGCCGATGGCGGCAGGTAGGTTCCTGCCCGCCTTCGACTTCGGCGGTTGCGCGCCCTCAGCGCCGCCCGTAGGCCCGTCCGTGACGGGACCACCGGCGGTTCCCTCTTGTGCGTGCACCCAAACTCCCTGATCTACTCCCGACGACAAACACTGCAAATGAGGAGGCTATACCTCCATCAACTCTGCTTCCTTGTGCTTGACGAGTTCCTCGACCGTGTGCACGTACTTCGCCGTGGTCTTGTCGAGTTCTTTCTCTGCGCGACCGACCTCGTCCTCGCCGGCTTCACCGTCCTTCTGGATCC
>NZ_LVCT01000247.1:0-11622 GCF_001647205.1 Rhodococcus sp. EPR-134 | reverse complement strand
ACCGAGATCCGAGTTGCGGATCGCCGTCTCGATCGCGTTGAGCTGCGAAGCCTCGTACGGCTTGACGATGACCATGCGGGCCTCGGGGACGTTGATGCTCGCGAGCTGCGTGATCGGCGTGATCGAACCGTAGTAGTCGATCACGATGCGCGAGAACATACCGGGGTTCGCGCGTCCGGTGCGAACCGAGCCGAGATCGTCCTTGGCTACCGTGACAGCCTTTTCCATCTTCTCTTCTGCCTCGAAGAGCGCTTCATCGATCACGGCTGTTCCTCCATGTTGTTCTGCATCATTTTTTGGGTGTCACTCACGACTTGATCAGGGTGCCGATCTTCTCACCGGACACCGCGCGAGCGATGTTTCCTTCGGTGAGGAGGTTGAACACCATCATCGGCATCGAGTTGTCCATGCACAGGCTGAATGCCGTCGCGTCCGCGACCTTGAGCTCACGTTCGATGACCTCACGGTGCGTGATCTGTTCGTACATCGTCGCGTCCGGGTCGAGACGCGGGTCGGCCGAGTAGACGCCGTCGACAGCCTTGGCCATCAGCACTACCTCGGCACCGATCTCCAGCGCGCGCTGCGCAGCAGTGGTGTCAGTCGAGAAGTAGGGCATACCCATCCCGGCACCGAAGATGACTACGCGCCCCTTCTCGAGGTGCCTGCGTGCGCGAAGGGGGAGGTACGGCTCGGCGACCTGGCCCATGGTGATGGCCGTCTGCACGCGAGAATCGACGCCCGCCTTCTCCAGGAAATCCTGCAGAGCGAGGCAGTTCATGACGGTGCCTAGCATGCCCATGTAGTCGGAGCGCGCGCGATCGAGGCCACGCTGCTGCAGTTCCGCCCCGCGGAAGAAGTTTCCGCCGCCGATGACCACTGCAACCTGTACGCCCGATCGAACGACCTCTGCGATCTGCTCAGCCACCTTGGTGACCACGTCGGGATCGAGACCGACTTTGCCGCCTCCGAACATTTCGCCGCCGAGTTTGAGCAGGACCCGCTTGAATCCTGGACGTTCGTTGGCTGGTTCGGACATTGTTCTCCTCAGTTCGATACAAGACCTTGTAGGTCCTTCATTCTTCTTCTGCCGCCGAATCGGACACCGCGGCATAGGAAAGCCCCCGGGACTCGTCCCGAGGCACTCTCATCCTGCCTCATCGGAGGCCCCAGGTACACGTAGACCCCGCCGGTAGAGCAAATGCTCTTCAGGCGGGGTCCATGTGTGCGGGCTCCGAATTAAGCGGAGGCGCCGACCTCGAAACGCACGAAGCGCTTGATGGTCACGCCTGCCTCGTCGAGGATCGCCTTGACGGTCTTCTTGGAGTCCGTGACCGAAGACTGCTCGGTCAGAACGACGTCCTTGAAGTAACCGTTGACGCGGCCTTCGATGATCTTCGGCAGTGCCTGCTCGGGCTTGCCTTCTGCGCGGGCGGTCTCTTCGGCGATGTGACGCTCGGAAGCGACGATCTCCTCGGGAACCTCGTCACGCGTGACGTACTTCGCCTTGAGTGCTGCGACCTGCATTGCAGCGCCGCGAGCGGCCTCAGCAGCAGCATCGCCTTCACCGGTGTACTCGACGAGAACGCCGACAGCGGGCGGCAAGTCGGAGCTGCGCTTGTGCAGGTAAACGGCAACGGGGCCGTCGAAGGAAGCGACGCGGCTCAGTTCGAGCTTCTCACCGATCTTCGCGGACTGCTCCGCAATGACGGTGTCGATGGTCTTGCCGTCGAGCTCGAGCGCCTTGAGAGCGTCGAGGTCAGCAGGCTTACCAGCAGCAGCGACGGTCACGATCTCGTCGGCCAGCTTGATGAACTCGTCGTTCTTGGCGACGAAGTCGGTCTCGCAGTTGATCTCGATCATGACGCCGTCCTTGGCGACGACGAGACCCTCAGCGGTGGTGCGCTCTGCGCGCTTTCCGACATCCTTCGCGCCCTTGATGCGCAGCTGCTCGACGGCCTTGTCGAAATCACCGTCTGCATCTGCGAGTGCGTTCTTACATGCCATCATTCCGGAGCCGGTGAGCTCACGGAGCCGCTTGACGTCAGCGGCGGTGTAGTTCGCCATGATTAGCGAGCCTCCTCATGTGTCTGTTTCGGACCTAGGACTAACGGTGAAGCACGGCCTAACGGTGAAGCACGGCCTGACGGTGGTGCTCGGGCCTAACGGTGAAACGGCCCTGACCAAAAGAACTCTTGGTCAGGGCCGGTTTCAACGAATCAGGCCTCGGTGGCCGGTGCCTCTGCGGCGGGGGCTGCCTCAGCCTCTGCAGCCGGAGCTGCCTCAGCCTCTGCGGCCGGAGCTGCCTGCGAGAGCAGTTCCTGCTCCCACTCGGCGAGGGGCTCGCCTGCGCCGGCTTCGGGCTTCGCGTCCTTGTCGGCGCTCAGTCCTGCACGTGCCTGCACACCTTCGGCAACCGCGGAAGCGACAACCTTGGTCAGCAGTGCTGCGGAACGGATGGCGTCGTCGTTGCCCGGGATCGGGTAGTCGACGAGGTCGGGGTCGCAGTTGGTGTCCAGGATCGCGATGACCGGGATGTTCAGCTTGCGAGCCTCGGCAACTGCCAGGTGCTCCTTGTTGGTGTCGACGATCCACACCGCGGAAGGAACCTTGGCCATGTCGCGGATACCACCGAGGGTGCGATCCAGCTTGGTCATCTCACGCGTGAGCATGAGGATTTCCTTCTTGGTGCGACCTTCGAATCCACCGGTCTGCTCCATTGCCTCGAGCTCCTTGAGGCGAAGCAGACGCTTGTGAACGGTGGTGAAGTTGGTGAGCATGCCGCCGAGCCAACGCTGGTTGACGTAGGGCATTCCGACGCGAGTCGCTTCGGAAGCGATGGACTCCTGAGCCTGCTTCTTGGTACCGACGAAGAGAACGGTGCCGCCGTGGGCAACGGTCTCCTTGACGAACTCGTACGCCTTGTCGATGTACGTCAGCGTCTGCTGGAGGTCGATGATGTAGATGCCGTTGCGGTCGGTCAAGATGAATCGCTTCATCTTCGGGTTCCAGCGACGGGTCTGATGTCCGAAGTGGGTTCCACTATCGAGCATCTGCTTCATGGTTACGACAGCCATGGCTGTGTACCTCAAACTTTCAATCCGGTTGATGCAGGCGATCGGGTGATCCCTGCCCTGGCACCCGCACGGCCGTCGGACCTGTTTCGTGAGAACCAGGACCAGCCGAGGCCGGAAAACGTGCGCGGGCGCGCGAAGTCGGACTGTGCGAGCACAGACCGCTCGACAAGTGTACGTCCTCGTCCCCCGATGCCATAACCACCCCGGTAGCAACAGACCGAACCGGCGGTTGTGGATCGGCGGCTACCTTGTGGATTACCCGTCTGATCTGCATTGAAGCGTGCGCTACTCCACGCAAGATCAAGGAATGACGATCTTGCGCGGAGCTCGACGAGGCGTGGTATTTGCCGTGATCTCCTGCTGTGTCGCCGTAGGCACGGCGTCAGCAGACACGCGATTCGACTGGCCGCTCGCTCCTCGGCCGCACGTGGAACGCGCTTTCGACAAACCGGCCGAGAACTGGCTGCCGGGTCATCGCGGGGTCGATCTCGGCGGCAGCGCCGGCCAATTCGTCCTCGCGGCCGGCGACGGCATCGTGGTGTTCGCGTGAGTGGTCGCCTGAAAGCCGACGGTGTCGATAGATCATTCCGGCGGCCTACGCACGACCTACGAACCCGTCACCGCAGTCGTTCGCACAGGTGAACGCGTCGCAGCCAGGTCAGTGATCGGAACCCTCGAAACCGGGCACGAAGGGTGCGCTGTCGAAGCATGTTTGCACTGGGGCTTGCGCAGAGGACGCGAGTATCTCGATCCACTCGGACTGGTTCGGTCGCAACCGCTCAGGCTCAAGCCATTGAAAGGAGGCTGATCGGTCGCAGAAATCGGTCGCAGAATCAGCGCCATTCGGAAACGGCGTGCCGACCCACAGCGTCCGCGAAGTCGTCGGCCACCATCGCTGCCAGTTCCATGAACGCTCGTCTGGTGGCCGGTCGCATCAATTCGAGGTCCATCACCGACCCCTCCGCGAGATGCTCGTCGAAAGGAATGACCTCGACGGCGCGGCATCGACGCATGAAATAGTCCACCAACGCGTCCATGTCGATGACGCTCGACCCTGGTCTGGCGGCGCTGATGACGACGACGGTCCGCTCGACCAGATGGCCATATCCGTGCAACTGAAGCCAGTCGAGCGTTGCCGCTGCACTGCGCGCTCCGTCGATTGCCGGCGAACTGACCAGAACCAACGAATTGGCAAGATCCAGAACGCCGTTCATCGCCGAGTGCATGATCCCGGTACCGCAATCAGTGAGGATGATGTTGTAGTAGACCTGCAAGATGTCGATGACCTGGCGATAGTCGGCCTCGCTGAATGCCTCCGAAATCGCCGGATCCTGCTCACTCGCCAGCACCTCGAGACGACTCGACGACTGGGATGTGTGCACTCGAACGTCCGAATAGCTCTTTATGTCCGGTCTAGCAGCAATCAGATCGCGCACTGTCGAATTGGTCTGCAGCGGAACACGTTGTGCCAAAGTCCCGAAATCGGGATTGGCGTCAACCGCCACGACGCAGTCACCACGCAGCGAAGCAAACGTCGCACCGAGTCCGACCGTGACCGTCGTCTTGCCCACTCCCCCTTTGAGCGAGAGCAGAGCGACTCGGTAGTCGTTGCGGATCGGCTGCTCGATTCGGGTGGCCAGTGCACGGTTTCGCTGTTCGTTGGTCGAATCCCCCAGATTGACCACACCTCCGGTCGCACGATGCAATCCCCTACGCCAGCCGCCACGCGGCGTCCGTTTCGGGCGTTTCAGTAAAGCTTCGGCAACCAGATCCTGGTTTGTCACCTGCTGTTGGCTCGACGGTGGCGGTGGCGCGGACCAGACCTCTTGCAGTCGCGCCACAGGCTCCGGCGTCGGCGTCGGCCCGGGAGCCGGTTGCGGCGATTCGGACAGCCAGGCTGGTTGGCCGCTGTTCGGCAGGTGCTTCACATCTTGGCGGTTCACGAATCCCCCGGATATCGCATGTAATCGAGTGTCTCGACACGACGATCGAACTTTGCCGATTGTTCACTCTTCTGAGCTGCGACGCTACCAAATACCGGCCGAGAACTCGCGTCGCTCCACAAATCAGGCGCGCGGATGGGCCTGATCGTGGACGGATCGAAGCCGTTCGACCGACACGTGCGTGTACAGCTGAGTGGTCGCCAAACTCGCATGACCGAGGAGTTCTTGGACCACACGAAGGTCCGCACCACCCTCCAGCAAATGTGTCGCAGCCGAGTGCCGAAGCCCGTGCGGACCCATGTCGGGAGCCCCTGGAATTGCAGCCATGGTTTCGTGGACCACCGAACGCGCCTGACGCTGATCGAGTCGGCCACCTCGAACTCCGAGGAGCAACGCTCGCCCGGACCGATCCGAACACAGCGCGGGTCGTCCGTGCTCCAGCCAGCCGTTCAGTGCCGATTCTGCGGGCAGGCCGTATGGCACCGACCGCTCCTTGTTCCCCTTGCCGAGAACACGAAGCAATCGTCGATCGGCATCGACCGACTCGACGTCCAGTCCACACAACTCGCCGACGCGAATTCCGGTGGAGTACAACAATTCCACGATGAGTCGGTCTCGCAGGGCGAGCGGGTCTTGTTGCTGCGCACCGCTTTCCGCCGCATCCATTGCGTCGAGGGCCTGGCTCTGGCGCAGTACCGTCGGCAGCGTCCGGCGAGCTGGTGGAGCCGCCAGCCGTGTGCCCGGGTCGACGGAAATGCGTCCGGTCTGCGCGAGCCACGCAGTGAACCCACGCGCCGAAGAAGCCCGTCGAGCTACCGTCGTACGGGCTGTTCCTACGGCATTCTGGGCGGCCAACCACGAACGCATGACACTTAGGTCGAGGCGGTCGAGATCTGCATTCTCCGAACCCGCGGAGAAATGGGTCAGCAATGCCCGCGCGTCACCGACGTAGGCGCGGATCGTGTGTTCCGACCGGCCTCGGCTCAGTCGGAGGTGCTCGGCATACGCATCGAGGTGAACGCTCAAGCTCGCCGGCAATGCGTCAGTCATGAACACACGCTCGCTCGCCGCGATTGAAACTGCAAGCTCCCTCGCCGATAGGGTTGATCGGTGAATCGAGCAATTCCTCTGAAGATGTTGTGCGTACTGGCACTGATTTCCGCAATCGCTCCACTGTCCATCGACATGTACCTGCCCGGCCTACCGTTGATGGCGGATGCACTCGACACTACTGCGGCCAGCGTTCAGCTCACGCTGACCACCTTCATGGCAGGCCTCGGAATCGGCCAGCTGATCATCGGTCCGATCTCCGACGGACTTGGCAGGCGACGAATACTGCTGGCCGCGACAATCATCACGGCACTGAGCGGCGCGGCATGCGCGGTGGCGCCGAACATCGAGTTTCTCATCGGTGCACGACTCGTCCAGGGCTTGAGTGGAGGCGCTGCCATCGTTCTTGCCCGCGCTTGTATTGCCGACCGAGCGCGCGGCGACGACGCAGCGAAGCTCTTCAGCATCATGATGATCATCGGCGGTATCGCTCCCGTCGTCGCGCCACTGATCGGCGGCGCACTTCTCGGCCCCGTCGGATGGCGCGGAATCTTCTGGGTCCTGGCTGTCGCGGGCGCCGTGATGGTGGCTGGTGTCGTTTTGCTCGTTCCCGAGACACTTCCGCCCGAGCGACGCCACGGCGGCGGATTGAAGGCCCTGATCTCGAATCTGCGATACGTGGTCCGCAATCGGCACTACCTCGGATATGCGCTCGCATTCGTCTTCGGATTCGGCGCCTTGTTCGCGTACATCTCCGCGTCACCGTTCGTCGTTCAGAACGTTCTCGGGCTGAGTCCGTCACAATTCTCGATCGCGTTCGCAGTGAACGCCACCGGAATGGTCACGGCAGCGATGATCACCACTCGCCTGCTCGGTCGCGTCGGAGCACGCACGCTGCTGCGTTTCGGGGTGTGCCTACTCCTCATGGGCGGCGCCGTATTGTTCTGCACCAGCGTGGTTTTCAGTTCCACGAATACCTGGTTGATCTTGGTCCCACTGTTCGTGGCAATTTCGAGCATCGGGTTCATCATGGGCAATGCGACCGCTCTCGCCCAAGGAGAGGTCACCAACGCGGCCGGGACCGGTTCAGCGCTGATGGGAGCGGGCCAGTTCGGCTTGGCGGCGCTGGTTTCGCCGTTGGTGGGAATTGCGGGAGAAGACACGGCAGTTCCGATGGCAATCGCAATTCCCACCTTCGGAGTTCTCGCGGCCGTTGCGCTCGTGTTGCTGACTCGCGGCACGGCCGCCGCGAGTTAGTTTTCGGCCGCGGCGAGTTCGGACTTCCAGACCCGGAAGCCCTCTTCGGTGCGACCACGACGCCAATAGCCGGAAATAGAAGCAGCCGACGCCGCGACATTTCGTTCCTTGCGAATGTACGGTCGGAGGTTGTGCATGACGGCTTGTGCTTCACCGTGAATGAACACGTGCGGTTCGCCCGGCAACCATTCGAGTGCCTTGACCGCGGCGACAACCGGAGCGTTGTCGCCCGCTAATTCTTCGCCGACCGCATCGGACGATGCCCCGCGATGTAGCCAGGTCACGGCAATACCTTCTGGGGCATCGAGCGCGATTTCGTCTTCCGGTCCCCCGACTTCGACAACGGCGTAGCCGACCGCATTCGGCGCCAATCGCGCTATCGACGCGGAAATAGCGGGTATTGCGGTCTCGTCTCCGACGAAGAGATACCAATCAGCGGTTGGTGACGGCAAAAACGCGCCACCAGGTCCCCGCAGAGTAATCTCAGCGCCCGGCTGAACTGACGCGGCCCACGGACCTGCGACACCCATGTCGCCGTGGACGACAAAATCGATTGCAATCTCTTTGGCATCAAGATCGTACGAACGAATCGTGTAGGTGCGCAGTGTCGGCTGATCAGGAGTGCCGAATTCGATCTTTACATAGGAATCGCTGTATTCGCTGGGAGTGAACGACTCGAAGCCTGGTCCCCCGAGAAACACTCGTACCATATGGGGGGTCAATTGTTCGGTCCGCAGAACCGTCAATGCAGTTGTCGGCTTGGCCACAGAAAGATCCTTCCGAAAGTTAGTGTTACCTAACTAATGTACACGACAATTGCAGCACGAGGGCGAAATACCTCGCCGGCGACTCCACACAGCGCTCTGTCGACCTTTGTACAGAGCGAAAGAAACCGACCAATCTGCTGGGTAAATTCGGTGCTGTTTAGACGAATTATCTGATCTGCTTCACACGGACGACCTGTCGGACAAAGCTGTCCGAGAACTCGGCAATGCAACAGTAAAATACACCTCTGGCTCCCGGCGAGTTCGCCGAGAGCCAGAGGTGTATTTAATTCAATCTAGTGTGCAGCGTCGAAAGCGTCGATGATTTCCGCTTTGATACGCCCACGCGGAGCAACTTCGTAACCGTTCTTACCTGCCCAGTCACGGATGGCCTGGAGCGTCTCCTTGGAGCGTCCGGAACCTGATGTGGCCTGCGGAGATGCAGCCTGAGCCTTCTTGCCGCGCTTCCCGCTCACCTTCGCAGCAGCCTCGACGAACGGCTTCACCGCAGCGTCGAACTTCTCTGCATTGGTGGCGCGCAGATCGATCACGTAATCCGTTCCCTGGTAAGAGAACTCAATTCGATCACCGAATCCATCGTCAATCGGCTTACCATCAAGGTCGTCGATGAGTTGCCGAATCAGCTTCTCAGCCATTGCACTCCTCTTTCAATGATCGATTCAATTCTCCTTCACAATACACAGATAGAGCGTTGATGAACAAAAGAAGTTCGAAAGCCTTCACCGTTTCCGAACAGACTCAATGGTCCGAATTAGCAGCGGGTTAGCGGCATTGCCTCGACCGAACACGACCCTGAAAATTCTGCACATTCATCCCTCGGATGCCGGGTGTCAATCAATGCCCGCCGTCATCGTGATCCAGACTAATCGGACTTCCATGCACATTGACCTGAGGCTTTCCTGAGACCCGTCGAACTTGCAGGTCGGGTCGGCGAAACGCATCGAGAATTACATTGCACACAGTCGAGCAAATTCGTGAAAAATAGCCCTGACGTGCCATTTCCGATGCGCTGCGGGTATTGACGATTCACGGTCTTCGCAAACGATTAGTGAGCATCGCCACGCATGGTCTGACGGGCGCAGAAGTAGTTCACGTACTACCGCGTCCGAAACCAACCACTGGAATCAGAACTTGCAAATCCCTCCAGTTCGAGCAGAGGAAGAGTGGCACGAACCTGAGCTATGAGCAATCCCGATTCCTCGGACAACTCACGCGTACTGCGAGACCCCGTTCCCGGCAATGCTTCGTATACCAATCGAGAATTGCCTCGCAATGCGTCGATGTCACGCGTCGCGGCCGCATCCTCCGCGGAATCCCCGACACCAAATGGGCCTGACGCTTCGACTACATCCACGGCATTGGACACGAGTTGCGCTTCACCTTCTCGGATCATCCGGTGGCATCCGGTCGACGATGCCGAGGTAACCGGTCCGGGCACCGCCATCACGGGACGGCCTAACTTCCGAGCCCAATTGGCGGTATTGCGTGCACCACTGCGCCAACCCGCCTCGACCACCACTACTCCGTCCGACAACGCAGCTACCAGTCGATTCCTTGCCAGAAACCGGAACTTTGCAGGTGTTGTGCCCGGCGGATATTCACTTATCACTGCACCCGAACTCGCTATCTGTTTGAGTAGTCGCGCATGCCCTGACGGATACGCTCGATCCACGCCACAGGCCAAGACAGCCAGTGTGTTTCCACCTACGCCCAATGCAGCGCGGTGCGCGGCCCCGTCGATACCGAAGGCCGCCCCGGAAATCACGGTCCATCCGTCGACAGCGAGGTCACCGGCAATCTCTGCCGTCACGTGTTCGCCGTACGCAGTCGATGCCCGCGTGCCCACAATTCCAACCGATCTCTCGGTCAGATCAACCAAATCCCTGGACCCCAACACCCACAACACAAATGGCGCCGTCTCACCCCCGGAGGGATCGAGTCCGTCAAAGGAAAGCATTCGCCACGCCGGCCAATCGGCGCAGTTCGGTGTTACGAGTCTGCCACCCATCGCCTCCATCAGGTCGAGGTCTCGTTGGGCTGTGTCGATGTGAGCGCGGGCTCGCGTCTTCTCCTCGATCGCGGGTGGCAGATCGCCGTTGCGAACCGCCCTCGCAGTTTCTTCGACCCCGAGCTCGCCGATCAACATGGACATATATGCGCTAGGGCCCTGCACGACGCGGGACAGATATGCCCAAGCGAGTAGTCGTGGATCGTGTGCAGTCATTGGAATCCCCTGTCTCGAAAGTCGAGTGCGGTGACAACTTGGTCTGGTCCGGGCATCGCTTCACCTGCCAGATCGGCGACACTCCAGGCAACCCGCAACGCTCGGTCCGCCCCACGAGCAGTGATGACACCTTTACGCAGCGCCCGTTCCACCGGCGCCAGCGCTGCACGCGAGAGTCTGAACTTCTGTCTCAACGCCGGCCCTGGTACCTCCGCGTTGGTCCGCCACCCGTACTCACTCCACCGCTGGGCTGCAGTGTCCCGAGCCGCCGCCACGCGCGCACGAACATCGCTGGTGCTTTCCCCCACTTCGTCGATCAGCGCTCCGGTTGCTACCGCCTGCATCCGGACCCTGATGTCGACTCGGTCCAACAACGGGCCAGACAATTTCCCCAGGTAACGGCGACGCGCCGCGGGTGCGCAGACGCAGTCCGCGTCTCGCGGCGGCGCGCATGGGCACGGATTCGCGGCCAGGATCAGCTGGAACCGCGCCGGGTACCGAGCAACTCCGTCCCGCCGGGCGATTCGCACTTCCCCGTCTTCGAGTGGTGTGCGTAGCGCTTCGAGCACCTTCACCCCGATCTCGGCACATTCGTCGAGAAACAGCACGCCGCGATGGGCGCGGCTGACCGCACCAGGACGAGCCATCCCACTACCACCACCCACCAGCGAACTGACCGACGAACTGTGATGCGGCGCAATGAAAGGCGGCATATCGATCAACGGCCGATCCTCCGGCAACACCCCCGCCACCGAATGAATCGCCGTCACCTCCAACGACTCCCCCTCCGTCAACGGCGGAAGAATCCCCGGAAGCCTCTGCGCCAACATCGTTTTCCCGATCCCCGGCGGACCCGTCAACATCAAATGATGCGCACCCGCCGCAGCAACCTCGATCGCCCACCGAGCATCCGTCTGCCCGACAACCTCACTCAAATCCCGCACCGCCACCACACCAGCACGCTCGAAAACATCAGGAACAGCAAGCGCCAACTCCCCACGCAACCACCCGATCACCGCGGACAGATCGTCAGCGCCCAGCACCTCGATCCCCTTCACCAAGCCCGCCTCAGCCAACGCCCGAGCCGGAACCACCACAGTCCCCCACCCCGCCCGCTTCGCCGCAAGCACCGCAGGCAACACACCACGCACCGTCCGCAAACGACCGTCGAGCGCCAACTCCCCCAAAAACACAGTCTCCCGCAACAACTTCCGCGGCAACTTCTTCGCCGCATCGAGAACTGACAACGACAAAGCCAAATCGTAAACACTGCCCACCTTCGGCAACGT
>NZ_LVCT01000246.1:0-23174 GCF_001647205.1 Rhodococcus sp. EPR-134 | reverse complement strand
CCGTATCAGGCAGCCCCACCAAATGCACCGCAGGCAACCCGCGCCCGATATCCGCCTCGATCTCCACTATCTGCCCGTCCACACCACTGACCGCAACAGAATGCGCCCGCCCCAACGCCATCAGAACGCATCCACAAAATGCTCGACCGAAGGCACGCCGTCCCGGCCGATCAACACCGCCACCACATCGAAACGGACCCTCGACCACGACCGGCCCGAATCAGTGAGCCAGTGCATCGCCAACCCCCGAATCCGACGCTGCTTCGCGAACGTCACCGACTCCGCCGGACTCCCGTACCCGGCACCCGAGCGAGTCTTCACCTCCACGAACACAATTCGATCACCGGACGTCGCAACAACATCCAACTCGCCGTACCGACAACGCCAATTGCGTTCGACAATCTCCAAACCCGCATCAATCAGGAACTCGACAGCCACATCCTCGCCCCGAGCCCCCAACGCCATATTCCTCGCCATCACAGCCCCCACCACTCACACCCCGCGCCCGCCCCATACGAACCGCGTCCCAACCACCACCCTCGACCCACCACCACAAAACCAAGCCACCCGAAAACAACCTGATGACAACTCAGAACCTGTGGAATTCGGCAGCGCGACACACCAACGGCGACCCGAAACCTGACAATTTTCTGAAATCAGCCACATCTTGGACGAAAGTCCAGTAGAACTAGTTACAGTTTTGCTCAAACCGTCACGCACCCCGCTGAATGGAGTTCTACATGGCCCGCCGCTCACTTCGCCACGCAGTAGCAACCACGACATCCCTCGTTCTCATCGCCGCCGGCGTCACTGTTGGACTTGGTGCTTCGGTGGCACAAGCAGCGCCGGCCTGCGCGCTCAACCAGTCGGTCACCGACGATTGGCCCGGCTCCGTCTGGACGCCCTATACCGTCAGCAAGGAGGTTGTCGGCGACGGCAAGGTCGCAGCGGGTCAGACGGTCACCTACATCACCAAGGTTTCCGGTTCGGGAGCCCTCGTCAACGAGATCCGCGATTTCCATCCGGCGGGATTCCAGCTGGTGAAGGCTCGTCTGAACGTCAAATGGCTTATCGGCGACCAGAAGTGGGACGACGTCACCAAGACCGCTGTAGTCGGGAATGACTCCGTAATCGCCAAGGGCGGCGGATGGACCACGGCGGGCGGTGGCGTCATCGCTTTGGAAACCACCTACAAGGTTCCCGACAACGCCGTCGTCGGCACGCAGCTCGACAGCGGCGCCGGCACCAACATTGTGCTCGCGGGCGGAAACTGGAACATCAATCCGATGGGCGTGTGTGTCACCATCCGGCAGCCGAACCCCGTCGAGGCGGGCGCCGGAAGCCTCGAGGACATGGGCTTCGGCTCACTCAACTCCGGATCGGGCCAGGTATTCGGTTCCCTCACCGACCCGCAGGGGTCGATGACCAATGTCATCAGCGGTGTCCTGGGCAATGTGCTCGGCAACATGAGCTGACTCAGTTCGGATTAGAACATGGGCCGAGCCACCAGCGCATGCTGGTAGCTCGGCCCATCTCTACGTTGTCGAACAACGCTTTGCCATCAACCGAGTTCAAGAAATCATCAGCAAATCACCGCATCAGCTTTCACGCCGTACCTGGCGGGTGTCGTACCAAAAGTTTCGCGAAATGCGGCGATGAACCCACTACTGGTTCGGTAACCCACCTGCGGGGCAACGTCGTTGACGCCCTCACCCCGCGCGAGCATCTCGAGTGACGCATACATGCGTGCTCGAGTTCTCCACTGCCCGAAGGTAATCCCGGTATCGGCGACAAAGGCACGCATCAAGGTCTTGGAACTGACCCCGAGTTCGCCCGCCCACTCCCCCAGCGTCCGTGAGTCTGCCGGATCGGCAAGGATGCGGGCAGAAACCGAACTCGCCGCAGCATTGCGAGGAACCGCAAGGACGTCGTGCCGTTCGGGCGCGGCAGCAAGAATGTCGTAGAGCAACTCCTGACTCATCAACCGCCGAGCATCGTCGATGGTCCGGTCGGCGAGATGGCGCAGCAATTGAGCGGACAGAGTATCGACTTCGAGAACAAGTGGCTGAGTCCACCGCGGCCCGGCAGGGCGTAGATCCGGACGTGCATAGGCCGCAATCATGCACCCCTCCGTCAGAAGTGTCATGTCGTGGAGAACGGTGCCCGGCAACCAGACCAAGTGCTCGCTGTGCAGGTGCCACACATTGCCTCCGGCAGCGATCTGCATCGTCCCTTCACTCATCCAGGCGATCTGATGCTCGGGGTGTCGATGAGCTCCGTACGCAGTCACTCCGTCGACGACGTTGGTGTAGACCTGAAAATCTTTGAATGTCCGTCCGCGACTATCGGGCAGCGCTAGCAAGGACTTTGGACGAGTCGAGTACTCGATAGTGGACATTTTGCGTCTTTCTGGGCGTATCCGAGTCCATCCTGAAGGATGGACCGACGATCTTGCAAAGGTTAGCCTCACTTTATTGCTGACGCGACCAGTTCAGCACTTCACGCGGAACTCAGATCACTTCGCCCACCACTTCGAAGGAGCATGCACGTGCCCTCACATAGCACCCGAATCCTCGCCGCCTTATTCACGACGGCCGCGATCATCGGGTTCTCGACCGCCTGTGGAACCTCGCAAGGCGTCGACACCGCATCAGCGACCCAGAGCAACGACGCATTCCCCGTGACGATCGAGCACGCACAGGGTTCGACGACAATCGATGCCGAACCGCAGCGGGTAGTGACACTCGGATACACCGATCACGAACCACTGCTCGCCTTGGGAGTCGAACCCGTAGGCATGGCCGAATGGTGGGGGTCCGGCATGGATGAAAGCTGGCCGTGGACGAAGAATTACTGGAAGGGGAAAACTCCGACCTACATCAACAGCGGCGGAGACTTCAACTTCGAGCAAATCGCCTCCCTCGCACCAGATCTGATCCTCGCGCTGTACGCCGACATCGACACGGAAACCTACAAGAAGCTGACCTCGATTGCGCCGACTGTCGCGCAGAGCAAGGACTACGACGCGTACACAACGCCGTGGACCGACATGACGCTCACCGCCGGGCGCGCCCTCGGCAAAGGACCACAAGCTCAGCAACTGATCACGGATACCGAAAACGCGTTTGCCGCCGCCCGCGCTGCACACCCGGAGTTTGCCGGGCAAACCGCAACGATCGTCAACCTCGACACTCCCGAGGGCTACGTGTTCTCGTCGCACGACCCACGCGGCATTTTCCTCTCGTCACTCGGGTTCACCCTCCCCGCGACCGTCGACGCATTCGTCGGCGACCAGTTCGGCGACTGGATGCCGAACGAGCGATACGACATCCTCGAACCCGTTGATCGTTTGATCGTGATGGCCGACCCGGAGGGAGAGAAGGCCCTCGCCGGCAACACGCTCTACCAGCGACTACCCGCCGTGAAGAGTGGAAATGCGATGGTCGTGCGGTACACCGCAGATCCACCCGTCGGCGCGGCGATGTCCGGCAATACCGTCCTGAGCATTCCGTATGCCATCGACCAACTGACAGCCACGTTGTCGAAGTAAACTACAGGGCGGGTATCGAAAATATGTTCGAAGAGTGTTAGCCTCGGGGTCAGGAAGCACTCACGGACATCGAGGATCACCATGGACGAGGTACCGGACACCGCGTTAGATCTGGCTCGACTGGTCGACGAGCTGACGGTTCTCGACCAGCGACGCGTCGACATCGGCGAGAGTTTGGTTCATCTCGAGTACCTCTACTCCCAGATGGGCGCACGGCAACAAGCAGATGCTGCCCGAAAAGCCTTCCAGGAGAAGTACGTCGGACGAATCTACGAACTCGCAGACGGCCTGCGAACCTGAAAAGGGGTTGCACACAACCACTGACCGAGCGCATGGTCATTCCTGCACGACACACCGGACCGATCGGTTCGGCTGTGAACTATGTGGGAGAAATCTGATGGAGAAGATCACCAAGAGGCTGTGGAACTGGGCATCGATACTCGACGAGAACACTCGCGAGCAAGCGCTGCGTACGTCCCAGATGCCTTTTGTCCGTCCACATCTGGCGCTTATGCCGGATGCGCACCTCGGTGCGGGAGCGACGGTGGGTTCGGTCATTCCGACGGAAGGCGCAATCATGCCCGCCGCCGTCGGAGTCGATATCGGCTGCGGAATGATCGCGGTCAAAACCCAGTTCAGCGCACGCGACCTTCAAGGCCGCGACCTGACCGTACTTCGCCACAGCATCGAACGCTCCGTCCCGCTCTCGGCAGGTGTCTACAACAAGACGCTGAGCGACACGGCGAAAATCCGCATCGCAGAACTCGAGGCGATGGCGGGCGATCGTCTGTCCTTCTACGACAAGTTCAAGAACGACTGGAGGTTTCAGCTCGGAACGCTGGGCTCTGGTAACCACTTCATCGAGGTGACGCTCGACGAGAGCGACGGCGTCTGGCTGTTCCTGCACTCGGGAAGCCGCGGTATCGGAAACAAGCTCGCGCAGCATCACATCAAGATCGCCAAGGACTTGTGCGAGCGGTGGTACATCAACCTTCCCGATCCGGATCTTGCCTACCTGGTCGAGAAGACGCCCGAATTCGACTCGTACATCACCGATCTCAACTGGGCTCAGCACTTCGCTTTGCTCAACCGCGAAGAGATGATGGACCGCGTCGTGAAGGACTTCGCGCATTTCATGGGAGACGGCACGCCCGCGATCATCGACGAAGTCGAGCGGATCAACTGCCACCACAACTTCACCCAGAAGGAGTTCCACATGGGCAGGGGTGTGTGGCTGAGCCGTAAGGGTGCGATCAAGGCAGACGAGGGCACGCCCGGGCTCATCCCCGGTTCGATGGGGACGGCGAGTTACGTCGTCGTCGGGAAGGGAAACGTACCGTCGTTCAAGTCCAGCCCCCACGGCGCGGGTCGGGTGTACGGACGTAACCAGGCACGCAAGACCTTCACCATCGAAGATCTCGACAAGGCAATGGTCGGGATCGAATACAAGCGTTCCGCGGCGTTCCTCGACGAGATCCCGGGTGCGTACAAGGACATCGACGTCGTGATGGACGACGCGAAGGACTTGGTCGAGATTCGACACACGCTGCGTCAGATTGTGAACGTCAAGGGCCACTGACCCCGCACAACTCCGCGAAATACGAAGTGCCCCGCCGATATCGGCGGGGCACTTCGTTGTCGAGATCAGTTTGGCAAGCGCAGATCAGTCAGGAAGGCGCAGATCCGGCTTGTCCAGCTCTTCGATGTTGACGTCCTTGAAGGTCACGACGCGTACGTATTTCACGAATCGCGCCGGGCGGTACATGTCCCACACCCAGGCGTCGGACATCCGCAGCTCGAAGTAGATCTCCCCGTCTGAATTGTGGGGCAGCAACTCGACCGTGTTGGCCAGGTAGAAACGTCGTTCGGTCTCCACGACGTAGGAGAACTGTCCGACGATGTCCCGGTATTCACGGTAGAGCGACAGCTCCATCTCGGTTTCGTACTTCTCGAGATCCTCGGCACTCATCGGTTTAGCCAGTCCTCCCAGTTCGTCTGAACGTCCATCATCCCGTACGGCCCGCGCGTTGTTCCAACCGGACTCCCGCAGCCACCACGTTGGCATAGGTCATGCGGTGCTCGGGGCACGGCCCCAGCGCGTCGAGTGCGTCCATGTGCAGTGGCGTGCTGTATCCCTTGTGAATCGCGAAGCCGTATCCCGGATGAGTGTCGTCCATCTCGGTCATCACACGATCTCGGGTCACCTTCGCGAGAACGCTTGCCGCGGCGATGCATGCAGCGGCGCCGTCACCGCCGATGACTGGTAGCGACGGAGCCGTCAGACCCGGAACCCGGAACCCGTCGGTGAGAACGTAGCCCGGTTCGAGATCGAGGCCCGCGACTGCTCGACGCATCCCCTCGATGTTGGCGACGTGGATGCCGATCTGATCGACTTCCGCAGCGGGAACAGAGATGACACTCCACGCCAACGCCAAGCGCTTGATCGCCGGGAAAAGCTCCTCGCGCGCACGTTCGGTCAGCTTCTTCGAATCGTCGAGCCGCGCGAGGGCTGCTTGCGGTTTCGGCGCCAGGACACACGCTGCAATGACAAGTGGACCAGCGCACGCTCCGCGCCCGGCCTCGTCGACGCCGGCCACCGGACCGAGTCCGGTTCGCGCCAACGCAGACTCCATCGTCCGCAGACCTGCCGATCTGCGAATGACAACGCGAGGGGGCCAACTACTCACTGTCTCTGCCTACTCGGAACTACGCGAATCCATGTGTGCGGTCCGACAACTCAGTTGCCCTGAATATCAGGCGCATCGATGCCGCCCATTCGCGACGGGGGAAGAACGATGAAACGAGCTTGACCGATGATGTTGTCGATCGGGACGGTTCCCTGGAACTCGTCGTCGACGTGGTAGCGCGAGTCGGCGGAATTGCTGCGGTTGTCACCCATGACCCACACGTGGCCCTCGGGAACGGTGATCGGTCCGAAGCAGCGGCCCGACTTCAATTCGGTGTCACACGTTTGCGTTCCCGGAGTGAACGGGAAATCCATCTTGATGTACGGCTCGTCGAGCGGCTTGCCGTCGACCAGGACTCGGCCCTGCTCGTCGCAGCATTCGACGGTCTGGCCGCCGGTAGCGATCACTCGCTTGACCAAGTCGTTCTCGTCCGGCGGAACGAGGCCGACCCACGAACCGACCTCTTGAATGCCGCGGACGACAACGTTGTCGGACCGATTGGACACATATTTCGTGTTCCACGAATCGGGTCCCTTGAAGACGACGACGTCGCCAGGTTCCGGATCGCCGAAGCGGTATCCGATCTTCTCCACCACGATGCGGTCACCGGTACATCCCGCACAGCCGTGCAGTGTCGGTTCCATCGACTCGGATGGGATGAGAAAAACTCTGAAGACAAATGCCTGAAGGACGATGCTGAGTACCAGCGCTACGCCGATCAGAACAGGGAGTTCTCGCAGAAACGATCGCTGTTTCTTCTGCGGCCGATGTGAGGTCGGTTCCGCGGAACCGCTTGATCCCTCGTGATTCTCGGGTCCGGACGACAATGCCTGCTCCTTCGAAGAATCTGCCACAGAAACCAGATTAGCCCGACACCGCGCGTACGCGGTGCCGGGCTCATCGGAAAGATCAGCGCTTTTCCTTGATCTTCGCCTTCTTGCCACGAAGCTCACGGAGGTAGTACAGCTTGGCGCGACGGACGTCACCGCGGGTCAGAACCTCGATGGAGGCCAGCGTGGGGCTGTGAACCGGGAAGGTGCGCTCGACGCCGACGCCGAAGGAGACCTTACGGACGGTGAAGGTCTCGCGAACGCCGCCGCCCTGGCGACGAATAACGACGCCCTTGAAGACCTGCACGCGCTCCTTGGAGCCTTCGATAACCTTGACGTTCACGTTGAGCGTGTCGCCGGGACGGAACTCGGGGATGTCGTCGCGGAGCGACTTTTTGTCCAGGAAGTCCAGGGTGTTCATATGTCATCCTTGTATTTCGCAGGAGCAGAGGAACCGAGCGGCACGCGTTTCGGTCTCCCGAAACGGCGCTCGTCTGGTTCGTGCCCAGATCAAGTGCTGCTGCCTGGTCCAGGCAACCCGTCCATTGTGCCAGACGCGGATACCAGCGGGGAAATCGGTGGCGGCGGAGCTGCGTGGATGGTGTGGTCCAGTTCCTGCTCGGCCGCGGTCATCGCATGTTCGACGCTCGGCGATCCGGCAATCAGATCCTGGACGTAGATCTTGGCCCGGATGACGGGCCGACGCCATTTCCGTTCACGTTCGAGCGCGCGGTTCATCCGTTTCGGCTTGCGCGTGTACCGCCAGCGAGCCCACGGCGCACCCGGCCGGCTCAGGCGGACCGCTCCGATTACCAGCAACGGGAAAACGAACAGACCGACGAGCCCCGTCCAGATCTTCCCCTTGAGAATCACGATGGCTGCCAAGGCGAAGTTGATCAACGCGACGAAAACGAAGACCAACTTGATCCACGGATCGCGTTCTTCACGGAATCCGGCAACGTCGAGAAGTTCGAGCGGGCGGAAACCCAGCAGCACCAGGCCGGTCACGGCGATCGCGACGAAGACCGCATCCACCGAGGTCCGACCTTGTTCGGACCAGTACACGTCCTTCAGATAGAAGATCAGTGCGAACTCGTCGAGCACCAACGCCGCACCCATACCGAAGATCGCCGCCAGGACGGCACCGGTGGTCTGCGAACCATCGACGTAGACCGCGATCAACGCACCACCGGAGATCATCATGGCGATCACACCGAACACGACGTGATGCACATGCTGGCCTCCGGGCGCGATGTTGCCCGGCCACCATTTCACTTGCGCGCGAATCATCCGGACGCTGAGGCGGATGAAAAGGAAGGCGGACAGGAACCCGAGCAGGAAGAACAGCAACGGCAATCGGCCATGGGCGATGATCTCGCGCTCGAGCCACTCCCGCATCACTGTCCTCCCTTCACCGAATTCATGATCCGACCCTGATCGGATTCATACCGCCAACCGACTCGATTGTGACGATACGGACTTCGAAAACCCGGCGGACGGATTTACTTGCCGAAGCCCGCCTTGCGCAGAGCGTCGGCCATCGACCCGGCAGCAGGCGCGCGGTTGTCCGGTCGCTGCTCGCGTCCGCCCTGGCGTCCGCCATTTCCTCGTTGCTGACCCTGCCCCTGACGCTGGCCCTGCGGCTGGCCCTGACGCTGGGGTTGCCCACCTCGCTGGCCTTCGGACGTGCGGGGCGCTCCCACCTCGTCGTCGAGACGAAGCGTCAGCCCGATGCGTTGGCGTGCCTCGTCCACTTCGAGGACCTTCACCTTGACGACGTCACCTGACTTGACGACCTCGCGTGGGTCCTTGACGAAGTTGTGTGACATCGCCGAGACGTGAACCAGACCGTCCTGATGAACTCCGATGTCGACGAAGGCACCGAAGGCTGCGACGTTGGTGACCACGCCTTCGAGGGTCATGCCGGGCTTGAGATGCGCGACCTTCTCGATACCTGCGGCAAAGGTTGCGGTCTTGAATTCGGGTCGTGGATCTCGTCCCGGCTTCTCCAACTCGGAGATGATGTCGGTGACGGTCGGTAGACCGAATCGCTCGTCGACGTAGTCGGACGCCTTGACCGATCGAAGTGCCTGCGAGTTTCCGATCACGGTGCGCACGTCCCCGCCTGCACTCGCAACGATCTTGCGAACCACCGGATATGCCTCCGGGTGGACGCTCGACGCGTCGAGAGGGTCGTCGCCGTCGGTGATCCGCAGGAAGCCTGCGCACTGCTCGAATGCCTTGGGTCCCAGGCGGGAGACATCCTTGAGACCCTTGCGGGATTTGAACGGACCGTTCTGGTCCCGATGCGCGACGATGCTCTCTGCAAGGGATCCTGCAATTCCGGACACCCGAGCAAGCAGCGGCACGGACGCGGTGTTGACGTCGACGCCGACCGAGTTGACGGCATCCTCGACGACGGCGTCGAGGGAACGCGAGAGCAGCGATTCGGTGATGTCGTGCTGGTACTGACCGACGCCGATGGACTTGGGATCGATCTTGACCAACTCCGCCAACGGATCCTGCAGGCGACGCGCAATGGACACCGCACCGCGAATCGAGACGTCGAGGTCGGGAAGTTCCTGCGACGCGTAGGCCGAAGCCGAGTACACCGATGCGCCTGCCTCGGAGACGACGATCTTGGTCAGGTTGGGCGCGCCGGTCTTCTTGATCAGTTCGGTAGCGAGCGTGTCGGTCTCGCGTGAGGCCGTGCCGTTGCCGATGGCGATCAGCTCGACGCCGTGTTCGGCGACCAGTCCGGCAAGCGTCGCGAGAGCCGCGTCCCACTTGTTCTGCGGCTGGTGCGGGTAAATCGTCTCGTAGGCAACAACTTTGCCGGTTCCGTCGACGACGGCAACCTTCGTTCCGGTGCGGAATCCGGGGTCGAGTCCCATGGTGGGTCGGGCGCCGGCGGGAGCTGCGAGGAGTAGATCCTTGAGGTTGGTGGCGAAGACGTCGACGGCGTCCTTTTCGGCCGACTGCCGCAGACGCATCCGAGTGTCGATACCGAGCGTGACGGCGAACTTCGTTTTCCACGCCCACTTGACGGTGTCGAGAAGCCACCCGTCGGCGGCCCGACCACGGTCGGCGATCTCGAACCGCGACGCGATGCGGCCTTCGTAGACCGTGCGCTCCCCCGGCGCGAGTTCTTCGGTGTCTGCCGCCATGTTGAGCGACAGCACTTCTTCCTTCTCGCCGCGCAGGACGGCGAGGATGCGGTGCGAGGGCAATTTGGAGAACGGTTCCGAGAACTCGAAGTAGTCAGCAAACTTCGAGCCATCGGTTTCCTTGCCCTTGCGGACCGAGGCGACGACCTGGCCGCGATTCCACATCAGCTCACGCAATTCACCGACCAGATCGGCGTCCTCGGCGAAGCGCTCGACGAGGATCGACCGGGCACCGTCGAGCTGCTCGTCCGAATACTGCGCGGGATCGGTGGTGGGATCTCCGATGAGAGCATCGGCGACGGGCTCGTGGCCGGCCTCGCGGGCGATCTGCGCCTTGGTGCGCCGCTTCGGCTTGAAGGGGAGGTAGATGTCCTCCAGCCGCGCTTTCGTCTCGGCCAGCATGATCTGACCGCGCAGTTGATCGTCGAGTTTGCCCTGAGAGTCGATCTCCGTGAGCACGGCGTCACGACGGTCGTCGAGCTCGCGGAGATACCGCAGCCGCTCGTCCAGGAGTCGCAGCTGGGCGTCGTCGAGCGTGCCGGTGACTTCCTTGCGGTACCGGGCGATGAAGGGCACCGTGGCTCCGCCGTCGAGAAGGTCGACTGCTGCTGCAACCTGGCCTTCGCGGACGTCGAGTTCCTCGGCAATGCGCTGGTTCACGGTCTTGAGAATCACGAGATCCGACCCTACCGCTATCCTGAGACAAGAAGATCGGCAACAGTGCCGTGTCAGGGCTACCGGGGGAAACAAATGAGTACGCGGTACGTCCGGATTGCCGCAATGGTGGCCGCAGTTACTTTTGCGGCTTCGTGCAGCGGTGGACAGAACCCGGATGATCCGATGCAGACCCCCGCCTTTCCCGACACCAATGTTCCGGTAGCCGAGACCCTCGACGGCCGTCTGGGACAGGCTCAGGTAGCTGCGCTCGGGCGTGGTGCGGACGTCTCCATCGCCATCCTCGACCGCTCCTCGGACAAGTACCTCGACGTCGCCGGTGACCAGCAGATCGAAACAGCCTCGGTGGCAAAACTTTTCATCGCCGAGGATCTACTTCATCAGGATGCGCGCGGTGAGCGACCCATCACGGACGACGATCGCACCCTCATGGCGGCGATGCTCGAATCCTCCGACGACACCGCAGCCAACCTCCTGTGGGACGAGGTCGGCGGCCAAGAGGTGATCACCCGCGTCGCCGAGCGTTACGCACTGACCGCGACGACGCCGCCCTGGGACGGAATGTGGTGGAACACCGAGACCACGACACGTGACCTGGTCACCTTCTACAGCGGTGTCCTCGACGACTCCGATCAACTCGGACCTGAACGGGTCGAGCAGTTCGTCGAGTACCTGCGGCAATCCACTCCCGAAGGAACCGACGGTTACGACCAGAGATTCGGCCTGCCCGAGGCCTTGTTCGGCGAGCCCGTCATAGGAGTCAAACAGGGCTGGATGTGCTGTGTCGAGGACAAGTGGATCCATCTGTCCACCGGCATCGTCGGTGACGACAACCGATACATCATCGCGATCGGTTCGCGAGAAGACGTCCAGTACACGGATGAGGACAGCTTCTATCCCGACACCTCGTTCACCGATGCCGTCGACGACGAAAGTGCACTGCACGCACGCGACACGGTCACCGGCGTCACGCAGATTCTCTTCCCGAGCGGAAGCATCGACGACTGGGCAGCGGCATCCACGACCGCGGATTCGGCGATGCCCGAAGCTTCCGGGCCCTGATTCGATCCACGCGGTCGTGTTCGTCCTCAAGCCTGCTTGTACTCGAGCACCGAACCGATGACACGGTCCTGTTGTTCGAACGTGAGCATGGGCCACAGCGGCAGTCGAAGGATCGACGCGGAGAACTCGGCACTACGCACGCACGGCTGCGGTGTTCGTCCGTAGCGCACACCGGCCGCACTCGTATCGAGCGGAACGTAGTGGAACGGCGCCACGATTCCGTCACCGGCAAGGTGCCGAATCAAGCCGTCACGGCTCTCTTCGGTCGGCATCTTGAGATAGAACAGGTGCGCAGTGTGCTCGCGATCATCGGGCACCGCCATGGGCACGACACCGTTCGCGGCCGCCCACTCGCCCAGACTCACGCTGTAGGCATCCCAGACGCGATGCCTGGCCGCCTGAATCGCGTCGAACTCGGAGAGTTGTGCGTCGAGGACGGCGGCATTGAGTTCACTGGGCAGATAACTCGACCCGATGTCCTGCCACGAATACTTGTCGACCTGCCCGCGCAGGAAACGCGCACGGTCGGTCCCCTTCTCACGGATGATTTCGGCGCGAGTCATCAACTGATCGTCGGAGAGCAACAGCGCGCCGCCCTCACCGCAGTGAACGTTCTTGGTGTCGTGAAAACTCTGCGTTCCGATAGTTCCGATGGTGCCGAGCGAGCGCCCGCGCCACTTTCCGCCGAGTCCGTGAGCGTTGTCTTCGATCAACGCAACGCCGTGGAGTTCCGCGAGGTCGAGGAGAGGTTCCATGTCCGCGGCGACTCCGCCGTAATGCATGACCAGTACAGCTTTGGTGCGTTCGGTGATCGCCGCCGCGACGCACGCCGGGTCGATGTTGCCGGTACTCGGATCGATGTCGACGAAAACAACAGTGGCCCCGCGCAACGCGACGGCGGTCGCCGCCGAACTGAACGCGAAGCTCGGAACTATTACCTCGTCGCCCGGGCCCAATTCGAGCAGCAGCGCACCCAATTCGAGTGCATGCGTGCACGAGGTGGTCAGCAGAGCATGCGTGGATCCGGTGATCGCCTTGAGCGCTGCAGTCGCGGACTTGGTGAAACGTCCGTCACCGTGAATGTGGTCGGACTCCAGAACCGTTGCCAGATTCGACAATTCGTTCGATGCCCGATAGGGGCGGGAGAAGATGATGCGATCAGTGCTCACGACTACGCCGATCGATCGAGGTTCCGGGCCGCGGGGAGTCGACAGTCAGATACAGCGGCTTTCCGACAAGGACGTGCAGTGCCACACCGAGATATTCGGCAATGAGCCCGAGCGAGAACAGAATCGCACCCGAACAGACCAGCAGCGCCATGATGATCGACGCCCATCCTTCGGGATCATTGTTGTCGCCGGTCATGGCCCCGATGAAGATCACCGCGGCCATGATCACGCCGGCCGACGCCAGGGTGACTCCGAGCAGGCTGACCAGCCGCAGACCGCGTGTTCCGCTACACAACACCATCTTCCAGAACAACGAGAACAAACGGCGGTAGTTGTACCCGGATTCTTCGCGGCCTTCGGCTCGAAGTGTCACCGGCGCCGTGGCCGTGTTACCGACAACCCACGTCAGCGCAACGTCCAGATACACGCCGTTGGCCGCGACGCCGGCCAACTGTCGGCCGATGTCACCGCGGATCAGGCGATAACTTTCGAATCTCGTCGAATCAGGGAACGCGAATACCGTCGCCAAGACGATCTTTGCGCCGCGCGAGGTCAGGTTCCGCAAGAATCCGTGCGGGCGTGTGTTCGTGGGTTTGGAATACACGAGATCGGATCGCTCCGTCAGCGCGGTGTCGAGGAAAGCCCCGATGTGCACCGGGTCGTGCTGGCCGTCCTCGTCCATCGTCACGATCCACTGTCCAGTTGCAGCGGCCATGCCGGCGATGGTCGCCGCGTCCTGGCCGTAGTTGCGGCTGAGCCACACGACACGCACCTGCTCGAAACGGCGCTCCAATTCGAGTAACACGACGTCGGAGCGGTCCGGGCCGTTGTCGTGAACCAGCACGATCTCGTCGACGGAGAACTGCGCACCACCGGGCGTCGCACTCGGTGTGCCCAGGCCGTCCAACTCCTCGACGAGCGCCGTGATCGTCTTTTCGCCCTGATAAACGGGCACTACGACGGAAATCGAGTGCACTCGCTTCCACTCCCTTCAGGGGGCTCGACTGGCGCCGAGAGACAGGCACGATCGGGCCCACACCGTCGCGAACTTTAACACGCAGAGATGTCTTGACTTCGGATGCCGGCGGCGCGTGACGCGCTCGCGTCTCCGTACGCCCCACCTGCCCTGTTAAGGTCTGGAACTCGTGGTGGAAACTCGCACTCTCGCCCGGGCAGACGTGTACAAGTGGGGCGCCGTCACGGCGATCGGTGTCATCGCCGGTTATCTGGCCGTGGTGCTCGCGAATGCTCGTCACTTCTACACCGACGACACCGAGTCCCAATACGCGCCGCTGTGGGTCATGCTCGGCCGCAGTCTGCGAGAAGGACACCTCCCGGTGCTCGTCCCCGAGAACTGGATGGCGGGCAACTACGCGATCGAGGAAGCAGGCCTGCTCAATCCACCGCAACTCCTGATCGACCTGATCGCACCGTCCTTCGACAACCTGGCGTTGTACGCGACGATCGTGAAGTTGATCTTCGCGATCATCCTTGCACTCGGCGTCTATCGGATCTGCCTCGAGTACGGCTCGAAGCCCACGTGGGCTGCCGTCGCCGGCGTCTCGATTCCGTTCACCGGTTTCCTGCTGTTCTTCGACTCGGCCAGTTGGATGACTGCCTTCACCGGCACTGCCTGGATGGTTCAGGCGTGGGCGTCGGCAATCCGCTACGCCCGAGGTAAGAGCGGTCCGATCCCGACCTTCGTGTTCTTGTATCTCGCGATGTCGGTCCAATATGTTTTCCCCGCAGTCGAATCCGGCTTGATGATCGGCGCGGTCGCAATCGGCGAAGTTGTCTATCAGCGGCGTTGGCTGCCGTCACTGCGGCTTCTGGCGGTGTCCGCGTGTGCCGCTCTGGCCGGTCTCGCGACGTATCTGCCGAGCCTGCTCACCGCGGACGTCACCTGGCGCGGTGCATCCGAAGTCAAGAACGACGCATTCCTCGCCGTCCCGTGGTCGGAATCGCTGAACGCGAGCCTGCCGAGCACGATGCCCGCGTTCACCTCGTGGTGGGGATACATCCAGACCATGCCCATGGTCTACATCGCCTGGTTCCTCATACCCGCCCTGGCATTCATCGACTGGGGCAAGGCACGCGCCGCGGCACGCGAATTGACCGCCGTCGGGATCTTCACGGTCGCAGTCCTCATGTGGACTGCCGGGCCGAGCACGATCGGCCCACTGCGGTGGCCCGCGCGCGTACTTCCGATGGTGGCCATCGGACTCCTGCTTCTGGTGTGCATCCTGCTCGGGCGTTACGCCACGACCGACAAGTTGCGCGGGCGCTGCGTTGCAGCGGGAATCCTCGTGGGCCTGCTTCTGATTCGGTCAGCCTCGGCAGCTCCCGGGCTCGCGAAATGGCATGTGATCTCAGCCCTGCTCGTTGCCGCACTCGGCGCCGCGATGATCTGGCTCGGCCGTACCAAAGGCACCGCTTTCGCATGCCTCGTAGCGATCGTCGCGGTCTCCCCCATCGCGTACGCCCAGGTTCGGGCCGCGCAACCAACCCCGATGAGCTGGAACCTGCCCGAATCCCGCTCGGAGATGAAAGAGGCCTTCCCCGACTTCGAAGGCACGACACTGCAACTGGGCGACCGTGCGCTCATCGCCCCCGGGGACAAAACCCTCGACGGAGCGTACGGTTCCCTGGCTTTCGGCAACTACCCCAAAGACCTCGAACTGACCTACACCAGCGGCTACACCCCCAACGGGCACTTCTACTTCGGTGACCTGCTCTGCATGCGCTGGGACATGAGTGTCTGCCCCGACGCCTTCCGACGCGCATTCACCGTCGAACCCACCACCGGCCGCACCATCGTCGACCTGATGAACGTGGACCGCGTCGTACTGCAGAACGCTCTCTACCCCGATGCACGCAAGAACCCGGCTCCCGACGGATGGAAATGGGTCGACTACCCCGGACACGAGAACTACATCTCGGTACTCGAACGCGTCGACGGCCCCGTCTCGACACGCAACGGACGCATCGCCGACGCCCACGGCGTCGAGGCTACGTCGATCGCGGAATCGAACATGTCGAGCACCCTTCGTGTCAGTTCGGAGACCGGCGGCAAGGTTGTGTTCGCACGGCTCGGCTGGCCCGGATATCGGGCAAGCATCGACGGTCAGCCTGTCCCGATCGACGTCGTCGCGAAGTCCTTTGTCACCGTGGACATTCCCGCCGGGACGAAGGACGCAGAGCTTGTCCTGACGTGGCGTCCCCCGGGATGGAAGGTCGGCGGCGCTTCGATGGTCGCCGGAGTCCTCGGACTCGGCGTGCTCGAGTGGATGTATCTGCGGACCCGACGCAAGGACGGGATCAACACCGTGAAAACCGAGTCTTCATGACCGAAGACATCGCATCACCCGAGAATCCCGGCCCACTGCTTCGGGTGGTCAAGCATCAACCCATCGCATTTGCCATTGTCGGAGTGGCTAATACGGCGATCGGATACGTGCTCTTCGTGATCTGGACACTGATCCTCGACAACAAGGATCTGTATCAAGTGGCTGTGATCGGCGCGTACTCCATCAGCGTCCTCATCGCTTTCGTTCTGCATCGGACTCTCGTTTTCCGCGTCCGCGGACATGTGGCACGCGACCTGGGAGCGTTCATCGTCGTCAATTCCGGTGGCCTGGTGCTGAATCTGATACTCGGAACAATCGCGGTGTCGATTCTGCATGCCCCGCCGCTTCCCGCCCAGGCGGTTGTCATGCTGATCGTTGCCGGTGTGAGCTTCTTCGGTCATCGATACTTCTCGTTCCGCCGCAAACCTGCCGAACGACACTGACCTTCTACGATTCGCGGGGTAACGCTCGATCCACCGCCGCCTCGACGATCGTCCGAATATCTTCCTCTCCGAACAGGTCCGGCAATGTGAGTCGATCCAGTGCGAGCCAGTTCAGCGACAAATAGAGCAGGCGAACGGTCATCGCATCACCCGGCACGCCCGACGCCAGATGATTAGCTACGTTCAGATCGAAGTCTTCTCGGATGCGGACGGTCAGCACCGCTCGCAGGTCCGGTCGACGCGTCGCCTCCAGTCGCAACTCCATGAGCGCGAGGAAACCCGTTCCGAACGAGGTGACGCGCTCGACCACGTCGAGCATGAGCGTCACCAGGCGCTCACGATCGGTGCCGTTGACGGGATCGATCATCCCTTCGAGGTCCTCCGGAATCAGTCGCTCGTAGATCCGGCCACCCGCTTGAGTGAGCAGGTCGTCGCGATTGGAGAAGTAGTTCGACGCTGTCCCGTTCGGCACTGCTGCCTGGGCGTCGACGGCTCGAAACGTCAAGCCTCGAGCACCCTCTCGGGCCAACACCTCGATTGCCGCGTCGATCAGGGCAAGCCGGCGTTCCGGGTTCTTTCGCACTTGACATCACTCCTGACACGACCCTAAGTTAAACCACTACAAACATAGTACTACGAACGGAGCGTTATATGCGAAAGCTTGTGTACTACGTGGGAGCTTCCCTCGACGGATACATCGCGGGGCCTGGTGGCGAATTCGATTTCCTCCCGGTCTCCGAACAGATCACGGCCTGGATATGCGATCGATATCCTGAAACCGTGCCAACGCATGTGCGGCCCGCTCTCGGAATCGAGGACGCGCCCAACAGGACCTTCGACACGGTCGTCATGGGCCGCGGCTCCTACGAGCCCGGGCTGGCCGCCGGAGTGAAAAGCCCCTTCGCGCACCTGCGTCAGTTCGTCGTCTCCACAACCATCCCTGACGCCGAGGATCCCCCCGTCACCATCGTTCGCGCCGATCCGCTTGGGGTAGTCAGATCTCTCAAAGAGGAAGAAGGACAAGATATCTGGCTGTGTGGCGGCGGAACTCTCGCCGGCGAACTACTACCGGAGATCGACGAGTTGATCATCAAGAGGTATCCGGTAGTCGCCGGCGCAGGCATACCGATGATCAGAGGTAACTTCGAGCCGACACCGTTCACACCGACTACAACCGAATCGCTCGACGACGGCGCAAGCATCACCTGGTTGAAGCGAAATACCTAAGGAAGAAGATCCGGTCGACGCTCGGCCGTGCGCTGCAGCGACTGCTCATGGCGCCACGCTTTGATCTTCGCGTGATCACCGGAGAGAAGCACCGGCGGAACTTCGAGGTCGCGCCACACAGCCGGGCGAGTGTAGCTAGGCCCTTCGAGAAGGCCGTCGGAAAACGAATCCTCTTGGTGTGAAAGCTGATTGCCGAGAACGCCGGGCATCAGTCGCACGACAGCCTCGACCATCACCAGCACCGCTGCTTCGCCGCCGATCAGGACGTAATCGCCGATGCTGACTTCTTCGACTCTGACCCGCTTGGCGGCGTCGTCGAAAACCCGTTGATCGATACCTTCGTATCGGCCGCAGGCAAACACAAGGTGCTTGGCGTTGGACCAGCGGTGCGCGGTCTCCTGGGTGAACGGAACGCCGGCGGGAGTGGGCACCACCAGAATGGTCTCGGCATCATCGGGGCCGGAAGAATCGGAGCGCCCGATCACGTCGTCCAGTGCCGGGCCCCAGACGGTGGGTTTCATGACCATGCCGGGTCCGCCGCCGTACGGGGAATCGTCGACGGCTTTGTGTACGTCATGGGTCCACGACCGCAGATCGTGGACGTCGACCGAGATCAAGCCGCGTTCGATTGCCTTGCCCAGCAAGGCAGCACGAAGCGGTTCGAGATACTCGGGAAAGATGGTGACTACATCGAGACGCATGACAAGCGATCAGTCGCTGTCGGCGTTCGAATTGTCGCTGTTCGACTTGTCACCGAAGTCCGGGTCGAGCAGTCCCTCGGGGGGCTCGATCACCACGACGCCGTCGGCGATCGACACCGAGGTGACGATGGCGGCGACAAACGGGATCAGCAATTCGCCGGATGCCTCACCGGTACGGCGAATCGAAAGCAATTCGCCTGCGGCGGAATGCAATACCTCGATGACCGAACCGACCTCGGCACCGTCCGTGAGGACGACCTTCAGTCCTTCGAGTTCGTGATCGTAGAACTCGTCCGGATCATCCGAAGGCTCGAGTTCGGAACTGTCGATGACAAACAGTGTGCCGCGCAACGCATCTGCGTCGCCACGGTCACTGACGCCTTCGAGGCGCAGCAGAAGCCGCCCGGAATGATCCCGGGCGGCTTCCACTGTGTACGACTTCAGTGTGGACTCGCGCGGCTTGCGCCCACGCAGCACGGAACCTACGGCAAAACGATCTTCGGGCTCGTCTGTACGAACCTCGACTACCAATTCACCTTTGATGCCATGCGACTTCGCGACACGACCGACTACGAGTTCCACCTGTTTACTGCCGTCTACTGATCGGTGTCGACGACATCAACACGGATACCGCGGCCACCGATGCCGGAGACCAAGGTCCGCAGAGCGGTCGCCGTGCGACCACCCCGACCGATGACCTTGCCGAGATCGTCTGGGTGCACGTGCACCTCGACGGTCCGTCCCCGACGTCCGGTGATCAGCTCGACGCGCACATCGTCGGGATTGGCGACGATGCCACGCACGAGATGCTCTACCGCATCAGCGACGACGGCACTCACTTGTCAGCAGCCTCGGCGTCTGCAGCGGGAGCCTCGGCGTCAGCCGCGGTGTCTTCTGCCTTGGCCTCGTCAGCCTTTGCAGCCTTCTTCTTCTTGGGGGTGATTGCTTCTGCAACCGGCTCGTTCTCGGCCTGCGCGAGCGCAGCCTGGAAGAGCTCGAGCTTGGTGGGCTTGGCTTCCTTGACGCGCAGGGTGCCTTCGGTGCCCGGCAGGCCCTTGAACTTCTGCCAGTCACCGGTGATCTTGAGGAGTGCCTCGACGGGCTCGGTGGGCTGTGCGCCCACGGACAGCCAGTACTGAGCGCGCTCGGAATCGATGTCGATCAGCGAGGGCTCTTCCTTGGGGTGGTACTTGCCGATGGTCTCGATCGCACGGCCGTCACGACGGGTGCGCGAGTCGGCGATGACAACGCGGTACTGAGCGTTGCGGATCTTGCCGAGGCGGGTGAGCTTGATTTTGACAGCCACAGCTGCAGTTCTCCTTCAGCGCGCACAACAGTGCTGCGCATGTCACGTGCAATTCAGCGACCCACACGATTTGTGAGCCCGGTTTTGCCTCTATCCTGTGACCGTCGCAGCGGTACGTAACCGGTTGCGACGAACAATGGTCCATTGTGCCAGATGGGTGGGCTCGTTCGGAAACCACCCTGTGCGCGCTTCGAGAGAGCGGGGACTCCCTAACCACTCACGGGGGTTCCGCGGAGGATCACACGCATCGGCTTCGCGAGCACATCGGGGTTTCCGCGCGGATCTTCGGAATAAACCACCAGGTCGGCGGGCGCTCCTTCTTCGATCCCCTGCGCACCCAGCCAACTCCGCGCGTCCCAGCAGGCTGCGCCCAGCGCCTGATGCGCCGTCAAACCGGCAACTTCGAGTTCGGCGATCTCGTCGGCGATCCGCCCGTGCCTGATCGATCCGCCGGCATCCGTTCCGGCATAGATCGGAATCCCGGCCTCGTGAGCGGCACCGATCGTCCGATGTCGACGAGCGTGCAGATCCCGCATGTGCGCCGCGTAGATCGGATACCGCGTGGCAGAGTCCGCGATCTCGGGGAAAGTTGCGATGTTGATCAGCGTCGGAACCAAGGCCGTGCCGTGCGCGACCATCAACTCGATGGTCGCGTCCGTCAATCCGGTGCCGTGCTCGATGCAGTCGATGCCGGCGTTGATCAGGCCGGGCAGAGCATCCTCGGCAAAGACGTGAGCGGTGACCCTTGCGCCTTCGGCATGGGCGGCAGCGATGGCCTCGACCAGAATCTCGTCGCTCCACAACGGGGCGAGGTCACCGATGGAACGATCGATCCAGTCCCCGACGAGCTTGACCCAACCGTCACCGGCGCGTGCCTGACGCACCACCTCGGCCGGCAACTGAGATTCGTCGTCCAGGTCGACCGGCAGGCCCGGGATGTACCGCTTCGGTGCTGCGATGTGCTGACCTGCGCGAATGATCCGCGGCAGATCGAGGCGCTCGTCGATGAACCTGGTGTCGACCGGCGATCCGGCGTCGCGGAGCAACAGCACGCCCGCGTCACGTTCGGTCTTCGCCTGCCCCAGCAAGCCGTCGACGGTTTCGCCCCCGCCACCGCCGTAGCGGATACCGACGTGACAGTGCGCATCCACGAGACCCGGTGTGATCCAACCCGATTCGACGATCGTCTCCGCACCGGACACCGGCTCGAAGGAAATCACCCCGTCGACGATCCACAATTCGATCGGCTCGGCATCGGGCAGACCGATACCCCGCAGATGAAGCGCAGCCACCGACTACTTCTTGGGCAGCTTGAGCTGGGAGAGATCGATGCCTTCCAGTCCGGGCGGCAACTGATCGAGACCCTTGGGCATGTTCGACAGGTCGGGCATGCCGGCCGGCATTCCGCCGGGCATACCCGGGAATCCGCCCATGCCGGGGAATCCTCCGCGCATCTTGGGCTGCGTCGGGCCCTTGCCGCCCTTCTTGCCCTTCTTGCCCTTCTTGCTGCGAACCTGCTTACGCGCGCCGGGCATGCCCATACGGCCGGCCATGGCAGCCATCATCTTGCGGGCTTCGAAGAAACGATCCACCAACTGGTTGACGTCGGAAACCTTGACGCCCGAACCGTTCGCGATGCGCAGTCGGCGTGAGGCGTTGATGATCTTCGGATCGTCGCGCTCGGCCGGCGTCATACCGCGGATGATGGCCTGAATGCGATCGAGTTGCTTCTCGTCGACGTTGGCCAGCGCGTCCTTCATGCCGCCGGCACCCGGCAACATACCGAGGAGGTTGCCGATCGGGCCCATCTTGCGGACGGCCATCATCTGATCGAGGAAGTCTTCGAGGGTGAGCTGACCGGAACCGATCTTCGCTGCGGTCGCTTCGGCCTGATCGGCGTCGAAAACCTGCTCGGCCTGCTCGATGAGGCTCAGGACATCGCCCATACCGAGGATCCGGCTGGCCATGCGATCGGGATGGAAGACGTCGAAGTCTTCGAGCTTCTCGCCGGTGGAGGCGAAGAGGATCGGCTGGCCGGTGACCTCGCGGACGCTCAGCGCGGCACCACCGCGGGCGTCGCCGTCGAGCTTGGTGAGGACGACACCGGTGATGCCGACTCCCTCACGGAACGCGTCGGCCGTGCTGACCGCGTCCTGACCGATCATGGCGTCGAGGACGAAGATGGTCTCGTCCGGGTTGACGGCGTCACGGATACCGGCGGCCTGCGCCATCAGCTCCGAGTCGATACCGAGGCGACCGGCGGTGTCGACGATCACGACGTCGTAATGCTTGTTGCGTGCTTCTTCGACGCCGGCGCGGGCGACCTCGACGGGGTCGGCTGCGGACACGCCCAGTGCGTTCTCGCCGCCGCCGATGGAGGTACCGGGATGCGGCGCGAAGACTGCGGCGCCTGCACGCTCACCGACGATCTGAAGCTGAGTGACGGCGCCGGGACGCTGAAGGTCACAGGCGACGAGGAGGGGCGTGTGCCCCTGATCCTTGAGCCACTTGGCCAACTTTCCGGCCAGCGTGGTCTTACCGGAACCCTGCAGACCGGCCAACATGATGACCGTCGGCGGAGTCTTGGCGAACTGCAGTCGACGAGTTTCGCCGCCGAGAACCTCGACCAGTTCTTCGTTGACGATCTTGACGACCTGCTGAGCCGGGTTCAGTGCACCCGATACCTCGGCGCCCTTGGCGCGTTCCTTGATCTTGGCGATGAAGCTGCGCACTACGGGAAGCGCGACGTCGGCCTCGAGCAGGGCAAGGCGGATCTCGCGGGCCGTAGCGTCGATGTCGGCGCCGGACAGACGACCCTTGCCACGCAGATCCTTGAGAGATCCGGTCAATCTGTCGGAAAGGGATTCGAACACCGAGTGCGCTCCTGAAGGTCGTGCGAGTTAGCCGTGGATATTCTCGGGCACCAGCCTAGCCGCTACGCCCGCACCGATCCCAGCCGATGCGGGCGTAACTGCCGAAACCGGTCCGTCAATCCTCTTTCTTCTTGGGT
>NZ_LVCT01000245.1:0-23134 GCF_001647205.1 Rhodococcus sp. EPR-134 | reverse complement strand
CGTCTTCTTCAACCCAGCACTATTCCACGCCGCCGGCCACAACAAGTCCGCGGACGTCCTGCGTATGGCAAATCTTCTCCAGGTGTCGTCGGCCTTCGGTCGAGCCCTCGGAACCATCGACCGGGAGGCACTCGTCAACGCGATCTATCCTGCACTGCTCGCTCTCAGCGAGGCGGGGTCCGACGAGGCAGTTCGGTGCGCCGTCGCCGCCTCGGCCGAGGGCTACGCCTTCCCGACCAATCTGGACCGAGACCAACCGATCGACGGCCTCGCGCCTCAGACGCAGGCCGAACTCGTGACGGAGGCGGTTCGCGAGCGGATCTCACCTGATCGACTGGCCGATCTACTGAAGGCACAGTCCGAGAGACGAATGAGCTGAGGAGACTTGGCAGGACGGCCTGACCACAGCGAAGGAGTCCCTGTGTCGAATAGCCGCGCGTTTTTCGCACTGATGTTGGGCCATGCGCCGTCCGGAATGGCCGAAATGCCATTTGAAGGCGGTCGGTCGGTACGCTCGAAGCATGGGGTGGGACTTGTTAGTGCTGTTCGCCATGATCGGCCCGTTGGCCGTATTCGGGTGGGCGGCTGTCCGGGCGAAGCGCCGCGGACTCGGCGGATCGTTCGTCGGGCCGTTTCAGGAGATTTCGATCCCGGCGCTGCGCGAGCCCAGACCGTCATCGAACAGATCGCGGAACTACCGGACCCTGCGGACTCCGGCGACCCGGACGACGACGTGCCGTACACAGTCACCTACGAGGGTGTTCGACTCCACATCAACCCAGGTCAGGCTCGACAGCGTGGAGGCGAAGGGACCGCCAAGCGAGCTGAGTGAAAGTTGCACCAGATCCAATGTTCAGACAGCGGTCCGCGACGCCCGAGAGTAAATCGGCAATGTACTGCAGTGAGAAACACAACGGTCGAACGCGAACACTCTCGTTGCGTTGGGCAGGAGCAGAGCGGAACATGAACCTCATGCCTGTCTCCGAACTTCTCCGCCTAGGTACCGCGCAACCGATCATTCGCTGGGGCACCCCTGTCCTTCATGCGCCTGCTCGGCCAGTGACTGAATTCGGCAGCGATCTCCAAGATCTGCTGGCAGACATGTTCGCTACCAACACCGCCGCACACGGCGCAGGACTCGCAGCTCAACAGATCGGCGTCGACCTCGCGGTGTTCATCTACGACTGCACCGACGAAGTAGGGACGCAACGCACCGGCGTCGTCTGCAATCCGGTCGTCGACCTTCCTGAAGGAGTCCACCGGCAGCTAGTCGACTACGGCGAAGGCTGTCTGTCCCTTCCCGGTTCATACACTGACCTCGCACGACCCGACTTCTCCACCTGTCGCGGAAACGATCAATACGGCAACTCGATCGAAATCACTGCAGGTGGCACCCTCGGGCGCTGCTTCCAACACGAGACTGACCACATCAACGGCATTGTCTTCGGCGACCGACTTCCAACGCGCAAACGCAAACAGCTCTATCGCGACCACGACGAAGTATCGGACCAATACACAGCCCATTGGCCGGCGTGTCAAGCGACCAGTCGGCTTAGAGGTGGAACCAGATAGCCCTACGCCGTTGGCCGGCCGAACCACATGGACAGCTGAGTATCCAACTCCGCCTGCGAATCCCCGACCCATGCCACATGACCGTCCGGCCGAAGCAGGACAGCCGGAGCGTTCAATTCAGTGCTTGTGTCAACGATGTGGTCGGCGCGATCGCTCCAACCATCGACGGACAGTTGGCCACCCTGGTCGAGAAGAAGTCCGCGGCCGGATCGCATCAGGTCGTACAGGTTGCCGCGCGTCAACGCGATGTTCCGCAGCCTCCGACCGAGTAGGTCGTCACCTTCGCCGAAGTCGTAGCGAATCGAGATCGCAGTGATCTTCTCGGTCAGATAGCGCTTGACGTCTTCGAATTCCATCAGCTCGGAGATCAAGCGCCGCACGGCTTGTGGACCGGCTGCGGTGGAGATCAGCTCCGCCTGCGCGCGCGTGTTGTCGAGGACGTCGGCAGCCACCGGACGCCGTTCCGATTCGTAAGTGTCGAGCAGGCTCTCCGGCGCCCAACCGTTGATCTCTGCGGCGAGCTTCCAGCCGAGGTTGAAGGCATCTTGGACACCGAGATTGAGGCCTTGTCCGCCCATCGGTGGGTGGATGTGTGCGGCATCGCCGGCGAGGAACACCCGGTCGCGCCGGTAGTGCTCCGCCAGACGGGTGGCGTCACCGAAGCGCGAGAGCCACCGCGGTGAGTGCACACCGAAGTCGGTGCCCGCAATGGCCAGTAGCTGTTGCTTGATGTCGTCGAGGGTGGTGGGAACCGCGCGACCGTCGGCAACTTCGGCCGCGGGGACCACGACGCGAAAAGCACCATTGCCGGCGGGACCGACTCCGAATCGTTTGTGCGTTTCTCGGATTTCGGCGACAACGGCGGCCAGTTCATCAGCGGGCATGGTCACGTCCATTTCGCCGATCAACGTGTCGGCGCTCGACGGCTCGCCGGGAAACCCGACGTCGATCAGCTTCCGAACAGTGCTGCGGCCGCCGTCGCAGCCCACGAGATAACGCGCGTGAAGTGTTGTGCCGTCGGACAATTCCGCTGTGACGCTATCGGTATCTTGACGGATCGCGACGACGCGCTTCCCTCGCTGAATGTCCGCACCGACTTCGGTGGCATGTTCGGCAAGAATCCTGTCGATCTCGGGCTGAGGTATTCCCAGTACGTACCCGTGGGCAGTATCGAGGTGCGCGGGTGCCGGTTTGCTGATCCCCGCGAAGAATCCACCGAGCGGATACTTGCGGCCGTGCGCGAGGAACTTGTCCAGCAACCCGCGCTGCTCCATGATTTCGATGCTGCGCACATGGATGCCGAGGGCACGGACGAACTGAGTCGGCTCCTCGTCCTTGTCCACGACGACGACATCGACGCCCTGCAGCCGGAGCTCACCTGCCAGCATCAATCCAGTTGGTCCAGCACCGACAATGATGACGTCACTCATGCGATCCCCTCCTCCGGGCAAGGCTTTTGCTTGCTCGCAGCAGACGAGTGTGCACCATCACCGGGGCCTTGCCGCAAGCCCCGGGTCCCGCGTTATCATGAAGGTGGCGGAAGACGCTTCATCATCGGCGCACCAACACCACAGCACCTGTATCGCGTGGGAGCCGCCAACTCTCGATCACCGTCGGCACCAGCATGGCCCCGAGAACACCCAGCGTCAGAGAAAACGGCACTCCGCCGCTCAGATCCCCCGACTCCGCCAACGGTGTGCAGAGCGTGATCACCAACGCGGACAGTGCAATACCTAGACCGGATGCCAACTCTTGCAGCGTTGCATGCAGAGTATTGGCATCGGTCAGCTCACCCGAGTCGACGTCGGCGAACGCCAAGCTGTTGTACGCGGTGAACCCGATGGATCGCAACGCGCCACTGACAAACAGTGCAACAGCGATAACGACGTCCGGTGTCGTCGACGAGATCAGTACCAGCGCACCGAAGCACACCACCGACAGAACTCCGTTTCCCACCAGAACTCGTCTGATCCCGAATCTGCGCATGAGCGGAGTGGTGAGCGGTTTGATCGCGATATTCCCCGCGAACAGAGCCATCACCAGCAGACCGGCCTTGAACGCCGACATTCCGAATCCCACTTGGAACAACAACGGCAGCACAAACGGCACGCCCATGATCACGAGCCGGTACAGCGAGCCGCTCGACGCGACGAGCCGAAACGATCGAAGTCGGAGGACGCCGAGCGCGATGAGCGGATGATCCGACCGGACGAAGTGAATGACGGCCAAGCTCAACAAGATCAGAGCCGCAACGATCCCGAGGCCCACTCTTAGCCAGTCGGTTCCGGCACTGTGCACGCTCTCGAGCGCCACGACAAGCACTGCGACGCCTGCTCCGATCACCACCAATCCCAGCCAGTCAAGGCTCCGTTTCTGCGTTTGCCGAATGTCGGGCACCATGCGCAATGCCAGCATAAACCCGACGATCCCGATCGGAACGTTGATCAGAAAGATCCAGCGCCACGAAGCGATCGACACGATGGCTCCACCCACAGCGGGCGCAAGAACCGGCGCTGTGAGCGCCGGCCACGTCAAGTAAGCGATAGCCCGTACGAGTTCCGCCTTCGACGTCACCCGCAATACTGCGAGCCGCCCTACCGGCACCATCATGGCGCCGCCTACCCCTTGTAAAGCACGCATTCCCACCAGCATCGGGAGGGAGGTGCTCAGTGCACATCCCACCGATGCCACCGCGAAAACGGCTATGGCAGAGATGAAGACACGTCGCGTTCCGAACCTGTCGGCCATCCATCCGCTCGCCGGGATCAGGACGGCCAACACCAGGAGGTACGAAGAAACGGCGACATTGACGTCGACGGCATCAACTCCGAAAGATTGGGCGATCGACGGCAGTGCCGTTGCGAGAATCGTCGCGTCCAGCATCTCCATGAACAGCGCTGCTGCCACGAGCAGCGCCAGTCCGCGGGGAAATGTCACTGCACCAGAGCCTTTCGGAGGGGCTGTGGATCAGCCGAGAGAAATCCAGCTGCCGGAGGTCACCGAGGCGACCATCGCGTCCAGGGCCTGTGCGGACGCGACTGCATCAGCGATGGTCGCGCCCTGCGGCGCTCCGTCCACGATCGAGGCGATGAAATTGCGAGCCTCGATCACTTTCAGGTCGTCGTAGCCCATCGCGTTGGCCGCGCCAGGCTGGAAGCGGCCGAACTCACCGGACTCGGGGCCGACCAGAACCGTCGTGACGGATTGGTCCTGATACTTCGAGCCGAGGCTGGTGCCCAGTTCACCCATCCGGCGGTAGTCCCAGAACACGGCACCCTTCGTGCCGTGAACCTCGAATCCGTAATTGTTCTGCTCTCCCACGGCGACGCGGCATGCTTCGAGGGTGCACCGGCCACCCGAGCCGAGGCGCAGCAGTGCGCTGACGAAGTCTTCGTTCTCGACAGCCCCCATCTCCCCACCGCTGGCCCGCGCATGTCCACTGGTAGCGGCGGACGGACGCGCACGCTCCGGGATGAAGATCGCAGTATCCGCAACGAGAGCGTCGACGTCACCGAGAAGATGACGAATCAGATCGATGCCGTGCGAGGCCAAGTCGCCCAGGACGCCGGCGCCGCCGCGTTCACGCTCGTATCGCCAACTCAAAGCACCTTCAGGGTGGGCCGCATAGTCGCTGAGGAAACGAAAACGCGAGTGCGTGATCGTGCCCAACTCCCCTGAGTCGATCAGGCTTTTTGCCAGGGCCACAGCCGGCGCGTTTCGGTAGTTGAAGCCGACGGTCGACTGCACACCGGCCTTCGAGACTGCTACGGCAACAGCTTTGGCGTCTTCCGTGGACAAGCCGACGGGCTTCTCGATCCAGATGTGTTTGCCGGCCTCTGCCATTGCGACGCCGATTTCACGGTGCAAGAAGTTCGGGGCCGTGATGCTCACCGCGTCGATGGCCGGATCGGCTGCGATATCGCGCCAATCCTGGGTGAAAGCTTCGAAACCGAACTGGTCCGCTGCTTCCTCCCCTCTGCCAGGCACCTCGTCGGCGACGGCGGCCAGGCGGATCACGGGAAGCTGCGGATAGTGCTGCCGCAGACGCAGATACGCCTGCGTGTGGACGCGGCCCATCCATCCGAATCCGGCAACTGCTACTGAAATGCCTGTCATGAGGCTCCGTTCGGGTCAAATGATCGAAGGATCGCAGAAATGCTGGGATCACAAATCACCCCACTGACTCGGTCAGGCGGGTACTCGTGTCACCGGGATCGAGATCTAGCGGTCGACCACGGTGGTGTCGAAGTAGTAACGCGACGCTCGGTAGCAGTGGCTGCCGTACTCGACGGCGCTACCTGAATCGTCAAATGCAGTGCGGCTCATGGTCAAGAGGGCAGCACCCACTTTCTCGTCGAGCAATCCTGCTTCTTCGCGAGTCGCCGCCCGAGCGCCGATTCGCTGCCGCGCGACACGGATGTGAACGCCGCGAGTTCGCAAGGTTTGGTACAGCCCCTGCGTCTCCAACTCCTCGGGATCGGGTGCGATGTCCACCGGAATGTAATTGGTCATCACGGCAAGCGGTTCGCCGTTGGTGCTTCGCAGACGCCTGATGGTGGCCACTTCGGCGTCAGGTTCGAGGTTGAGTTCCGCGGCAACGTCCTCGGCGGGAACTCCCACCGTGAACTCGAGCAGCTTGGTCGTCGGCGCCTGGCCGGCCCTCGCAAGGTCGTCGAACAGGCTGGTGAGCTCGACCGGGCGGTGCACCGGACTTTGCACCACCTGAGTTCCGACTCCCCGCTTACGAACAAGTAGGCCCTTGTCCACCAGTTCCTGGATCGCGCGTCGAGTGGTCGGACGTGAGAGATTGAGCCGCTTGGCCAACGCCAGTTCGTTCTCGAAGCGATCACCTGGGGCAAGTTCGCCACCGAGAATAGCGCCCTCGATTGCCTGGGCCAGCTGAAAATACAGCGGCACCGGGCTCGAGCGGTCCAACTCGACGGCGAGTGCTGCGACCACGGCCAACTCCGATCTGTCTTGGGAAGGCGCCGTATCGACGCTACTTCTCTCGGCAGTGTATGCGAACACTAACATTCACTTGACCGCAAGTCATAATGTCCAGACAAACTATTGACAATCGCTGTGTCGCGGCGCACAGTTTCAGTCATACAACGGTGCCCTGCGCGGGCAACCCACCACGAACTCTCGGGAGTCAGTCTTGACAAGCATCAACACTCACCAGAGCGGGTCACACATCCCTGACGCACCCTTCGACGTGCTCGCCATCGGCCGATCAGGGGTAGACATCTACCCACTTCAAACCGGTGTCGGACTCGAAGACGTCGAGACGTTCGGCAAGTTCCTCGGCGGCAGCGCAGCCAATGTCTCGGTGGCGGCCGCGCGTCTCGGTCGGCGAGCAGCATTGATCTCCGGCGTCGGCAACGATCCCTTCGGGAAGTTCGTCACACGCGAATTGGCACGTCTCGGTGTCGACAACAGGTTTGTCGTCACCAATTCCGAGTACCCGACACCGGTGACGTTCTGCGAGATCTTCCCCCCGGACGACTTTCCGCTGTACTTCTATCGCAAGCCGCATGCGCCCGATCTTCGGATCACCCCGCAAGACATCGACCTCGACGCCGTTCGAACAGCGTCCCTCTACTGGTCGACTGTGACGGGGCTGTCCGAAGAACCGAGCCGCAGCGCACACTTCGCCGCTTGGAAAGCCCGCGAACGCCGCCCGCTGACCGTTCTAGACCTGGACTACCGCCCGATGTTCTGGTCGACGCCGCAGGACGCGACCACGCAGGTACAGCGCGCCCTCGCACACGTAACGGTAGCCGTGGGGAATCGTGAAGAGTGCGAAATCGCTGTCGGTGAGACCAACCCGAACAAGGCCGCGGACGCGCTTCTCGACCTCGGAGTCGAACTGGCCATCGTGAAGCAGGGCCCGAAGGGTGTACTCGGCAAAACACGAAAGCAATCGATCACCGTGCCGCCCAACGCCGTCGACGTGGTCAACGGGCTGGGCGCAGGCGACAGCTTCGGCGGATCACTGTGCCACGGACTGTTGGCCGGGTGGCCGCTGGAGAAGGTACTGCGGTACGCCAACGCGGCCGGCGCGATAGTCGCATCTCGGCTCGAATGCTCCACTGCGATGCCGACCGCCGAAGAAGTCCACGATCTCGCCGAAGCCACAGCCACGGAGGCAGTCAATGTCTGACAAGCTCGCCGCCCGCCCCCTCGCCACCACCTACGCCGAAGTGACGGAACTGCGTGCGAGCGATCCGCAGATCATCGAAAAGGCCTGGGCAGCGCGAACTCCTCGCGCCACTGTTCGAGGCAATGGTCGACTGATGATCGTCGCTGCCGATCACCCGGCCCGTGGGGCACTGTCTGTCGGTGGCAAGCCGACAGCGATGAACAGTCGTACAGATCTGCTCGACAGATTACGCACTGCGCTCGACAATCCCGGAGTCGACGGCGTTCTCGGCACCGCGGACATTCTCGACGATCTGCTCCTCCTCGGCGCCCTCGACGACAAGGTCGTCTTCTCGTCGATGAACCGCGGCGGCCTGGCAGGCGCCAGCTTCGAACTCGACGACCGCATGACGGGTTACACCGCGGCCGGTACCGCAAAGTTCGGTATGAACGGCGGAAAGATGCTGCTGCGCATCGCACTCGACGACGCGGGCACTCTGCCCACCATGACGGCATGTGCGGAAGCCGTGGACGAACTGGCCGCGGCCGGACTGATCGCGATGCTCGAGCCGTTCCTCTCCAGTCGCGTAAACGGCAAGGTGGTCAACGATCTCAGCCCCGACGCCGTCATCAAGTCCATCCATATCTCCCAGGGCCTCGGCTCCACCTCGGCGTACACGTGGATGAAACTGCCGGTCGTCGACGAGATGGAACGCGTCATGGATGCGACCACCCTCCCGACGCTCCTCCTGGGGGGAGATCCGCAGATCGCGCCGGAAGAAACGTACGCAAAGTGGGACGCTGCACTTCAACTGCCGTCCGTGCGCGGACTGATCGTCGGACGCGCGCTGCTCTACCCACCCGACGGCGACGTCACCGCGGCCGTCGACACCGCAGTCAAGCTCGTCCACTAGAACCGACCTGGCAGGAGCAAGATGTTCAGCAAGTACTACGTCCCCGCCGGATCGTCCGCCGACGGTGATTTCACGACAGTGGTCACGCCGGAGTCCGCCGGGTGGACCGAATCCAGCTTGTGGACACTCGAACTCGCCCCTGGCGCTGACGTCCACCTGCAGTCCGGCGAGAACGAGATCATCGTCGTTCCACTGGCGGGTTCGGCCGTGGTTGTTGCCGAGGGGACGGAGATTCCCCTGACCGGCCGCGCATCGGTTTTCGACGGTCCGAGCGATTTCGCGTACGTCGGTCGCGACGCCGACTACTCGGTCAGCAGCACGGGCGGAGGCCGCTTCGCCCTGTGCGGAGCGCGCGCCGGCGCCAAGCTCCCCCATCGCTACGGTCCGGCTTCAGGAGTTGCGGTCGAGCTCCGCGGCGCCGGGAACTGCAGCCGACAGGTTCACAACTTCGCCACTGCAGACACCTTCGAGGCCGACTCCATCATCGCGTGTGAGGTCATCACCCCCGGCGGGAACTGGTCGTCGTATCCCAGCCACAAACACGACGAGAACAGCGACGTCGAATCGGCCCTGGAAGAGATCTACTACTTCGAGATCGACAGAAGCCCCACCGGGACCGAAGGTTTCGGCTACCACCGCGTGTACGGAACCGCCGAGAGACCTATCGAGGTGCTCGAGGAAGTCCGCTCGGGCGACGTCGTCCTCGTGCCGCACGGCTATCACGGCCCGTCCATCGCAGCGCCGGGCCACCACATGTACTACCTCAATGTCATGGCAGGTTCGGGCAAGATCCGGGCGTGGAACATCTGTGACGATCCGCAACACACCTGGCTACGTGGAAGCTGGGATCACCAGGACATCGACCCTCGACTGCCGTTGCAGTCCCACAACTGACGGAAGTGAAAGCTGTGGCACCCACCAACAACGCAACCGGCAATCGTCCACCTCGCGACGAGCCGACCGTATACCTCACCGTTTCTCAAGCTGTCGTCCGCTTCCTCGCCAACCAGTACACCGAACGCGACGGCCAGCGCACCAAGCTGTTTGCCGGCTGCTTCGGAATCTTCGGGCACGGCAACGTCGCCGGACTGGGGCAGGCACTCTTGCAGGCCGAGATCCAGGATCTCGACGCCGGCCGTGAGCCGACACTCCCCTACGTGCTCGGCCGCAATGAACAGGCGATGGTGCACTCGGCTGTCGCGCACGCCCGCATGAAGGACCGCCTGCAGACGTGGGCGGTCTCGTCCAGCGTCGGCCCCGGTGCCACCAATATGATCACCGGCGCGGCACTGGCCACCATCAATCGTCTACCTGTATTACTCCTTCCCGCAGACACTTTCGCGACCCGCGCCAGTGCCCCCGTCTTACAGGAACTCGAACTCCCGTCGAGCGGCGACGTCACAGTCAACGACGCTTTCAAACCCGTCTCACGATACTTCGATCGGGTATGGCGCCCGGAGCAGTTGCCGAGCGCTCTGCTCGCCGGGATGCGCGTTCTCACTGATCCCGTCGAGACCGGCGCGGTCACCATCGCCATCCCGCAGGACGTGCAGGCCGAGGCTTTCGACTGGCCCGAGTCCTTCTTCGCCGAACGGGTGTGGCACGTGGCCCGCCCGCTCCCCGAACGATCGGTGATCGAACGCGCCGCCGCGATCATCCGCTCGGCTCGCAAGCCACTGATCGTCGCCGGCGGCGGCGTGATCTACAGCCAGGCCACCGACTCTCTGGCAGCGTTCTGCGCGCAGACCGGAATCCCCGTGGGGCAGAGCCAGGCCGGCAAGGGTTCATTGGTCTACGACCATCCACAATCCGTCGGGGCGGTGGGGTCCACCGGCACCACTGCTGCAAACGCACTGGCCACCGAGGCTGACGTCGTCATCGGAATCGGTACGCGGTACAGCGATTTCACGAGCGCGTCCCGCACCGCGTTCACCAATCCCGACGTTCGCTTCGTCAACATCAACGTCGCATCACTGGACTCCGTGAAGCAGGGCGGAGTCAGCGGGGTCGCCGACGCACGTGAGGCCCTCGACGCGCTGGCACTTGCACTGAACGACTACCGGGTGGACGAGGAATACGCGTCCAGGATCGGTGACCTCGCTCGCGATTGGGATGCGATCGTCGAATCCGTCTACAACCCAGCCGAACCCGCTGCCGACAGGTCACTGAATCAGAATCAGGTGATCGGCCTGGTCAACACGCTGTCCGATCCACGTGACGTCGTGGTGTGCGCTGCCGGGTCCATGCCGGGTGACCTCCACAAGCTGTGGCGAACCCGTGATTCCAAGGGGTATCACGTCGAATACGGGTACTCGTGCATGGGATACGAAGTTGCCGGCGGTCTAGGCGTCCGCATGGCGTGCCCCGATCGCGACGTGTTCGTGATGGTCGGCGACGGTTCCTATCTGATGATGGCCACCGAATTGGTCACCGCCGTACAGGAACGCCTCAAGGTCATCGTCGTCCTGGTGCAGAATCACGGATTTGCCTCCATCGGTTCACTGTCCGAGTCGCTGGGTTCCCAACGCTTCGGCACGCAGTACCGCTACCGCTCGAATGACGGACGTCTCGACGGAGGGGTTCTCCCGGTCGATCTGGCCGCGAACGCCGCCAGCCTCGGTGTCGACGTCATCCGCGCCAACACCACTGCCGAGTTCGCCGACGCGATCAAGGTTGCCAAAGCAAGCGACACCAGCACCGTCATCCACGTCGAAACCGATCCGCTGATCGGCGCCCCGGACAGCGAATCCTGGTGGGATGTACCGGTATCGGCCACCTCCGAACTGGAGTCCACCAAGAAAGCACGGACAACGTACGAGTCCTGGAAGAAGATCCAGCGACCGTACCTCCGTCCATCCGAATGAAAATTCCGCACAACCACACCCCATAAAGCTTGCCCGCGAAAGGAATCTAGACATGAGCGCGATTCGCGTCGGATCAGCCCCCGACTCCTGGGGCGTGTGGTTTCCGGACGATCCACAGCAGACCCCTTACACACGATTCCTCGACGAGGTATCCGCGTCGGGATACGAATGGATCGAACTCGGCCCGTTCGGATACCTTCCGACCGATCCAGCCAAGTTGACGGACGAACTCGGCGCCCGCGGCCTGAAGCTTTCGGCCGGTACCGTTTTCGAACACCTGCACCAGGACGATTCCTGGGATGCCGTCTGGAATCAGATCAAGGACGTCGCCAAGTTGACCGCAGCCGTCGGCGGCAAGCACGTGGTGGTCATCCCTGAGATGTGGCGCGACCCTTCCACCGGAGCGGTACTCGAAGACCGCAATCTGACGCCCGAGCAGTGGCGTAAGAAAACCGACGGCATGAACGCTCTCGGGAAGGCAATGCTCGAGGAGTACGGCGTCATGGCGCAGTACCATCCTCATGCCGACAGTCACGTCGACATCGAAGACAACGTCTACAAGTTCCTCGAAGGGACCGACGAGCGTTTCGTGAATCTGTGTCTCGACACCGGCCACATCAGCTACTGCGGCGGCGACAATCTCGCAATTATCAACAAACATCCGGAGCGCATCGGGTACCTACACCTCAAACAGGTGGATCCGGCGATAGTCGCCAAGGTTGAGGCGGAGGACCTGCCGTTCGGTGAGGCCGTCAAACTCGGTGCCATGATCGAACCGCCGCGCGGAATCCCCGACATGCCGCCGCTTCTGGAGGCCATCGAGAAGCTCGGCATCGACGTGTTCGCGATCGTCGAGCAGGACATGTATCCCTGCCATCCCGACACACCGCTGCCCATCGCAGCGCGCACTCAGAAATACCTGTCCACCTGTGGCGTCCCCGCCGTCCGCTTCAACTGAGCAACACAATCGAGGAGTACCACCGCATGTCTGACAACCAGGATCTCCGGATCGCAGTGCTCGGCGTCGGCATCATGGGGGCCGATCACGTCGACCGCATCACCAACAAAATCGGCGGTGCCCGCGTCACCGTCGTCAACGACTACTCTCTCGCCCGCGCCGAGGAAATCGCAGCACTGACGCCAGGGGCGCGCGTCGTCGTCGATCCGTTCGATGCCATCGCAGCCGAGGACGTCGACGCCGTTGTTCTCGCAACCCCGGGCCCGACCCATGAGAAGCAGGTTCTTGCCTGCCTCGAAGCGGGCAAGCCTGTTCTCTGCGAAAAGCCGCTGACCACCGACGCGGACAGTTCGCTCACGATCGTCAAAGCCGAAGCAGCGCTGGGCAAGAAGCTGATCCAGGTCGGCTTCATGCGGCGATTCGACCACGAATACACCCAGCTCAAGGATTTGATCGACAGCGGCGATCTCGGTCGCCCGCTCGTGCTGCACTGTGCGCATCGTAATCCTGCGGTTCCGAAGGGTTTCGACAGCGCGATGATCGTCAAGGACTCACTCGTCCACGAGGTCGACGTGACACGATTCCTGCTCGACGAAGAGATCACCTCGGTGCAGATCATCCGACCGGCCGCGAATTCGCTTGCTCCCGAGGGCATTCAAGACCCACAGATCGCGATATTCGAGACCGAGTCCGGTAGACACGTCGACGCCGAGGTGTTTGTCACCACCGGAGTTGCCTACGAGGTGCGCACCGAAGTTGTCGGCGAACTCGGAAGCGCGATGATCGGACTCGACGTGGGACTGATCCGAAAGACCAAGCCCGGCAACTGGGGTGGGCAGATCACCCCAGGATTCCGCGAACGCTTCGGGCAGGCCTACGACACCGAGTTCGCCCGGTGGATCAAGGCAGTGAAGACGGGCGCCGGCACCGGCAACTACATCGACGGACCAGGTGCTTGGGACGGGTACGCCGCGGCCGCTGTCTGCGCCGCCGGTGTGAAGTCTCTGGAGACGGGTCAGCGCGTCGTCGTGGACATGGTTGCGCGCGACTCTGTGGCCGGAGCTTAGCGATGAAGGTCGCACTCGACCCCACACCTCTCCATCACGATTACTCACTACTCGAGCTACCTCAGGTTGTTGCCGATCTCGGGTACGAGTACCTGCAGCTCACACCGCACGTCGACATGATCCCGTTCTTCAATCACCCGAAAGCCGACGACGCGCTCGTCACCGAGTTCCGGAAGGCCTGCGCGAGTGCGGGAGTCGGCATCGCGTCGGTGCTCCCGGTCCTTCGGTGGTCCGGCCCGGACGAGGACGCTCGCGAAGCAGCCGTGCGTTACTGGAAGCGGGCCATCCAGATCACGGTCGACCTCGGTGTCAACGTCATGAACACCGAATTCTCCGGCCGCCCCGAAAAGGCCGAAGAGTCCGAGCGTGCGTTCTATCGTTCGATGGAGGAACTGGTTCCGATCATCGAACGCGAGGGAATCGACGTCCTGATCGACCCCCACCCGGACGATTTTGTCGAAGACGGACTAGCCGCGATCCGCACGATCCGTGGTGTGAACTCCAAGAACCTCGGCATGGTGATCGTGGCGTGCCACCAATTCCACATGGGTGGGGACCTTCCCGCCATCATGGAGGCCGCCGGCGACATGGTCCGACTCGTTCACGTGGCGGACACCATGGATCATCACCGTTCCCACGGACTGCGCTACATCACCAACCCGCCAGGCAATGCCGTTCGAGTGCATCAGCATCTCAAAATCGGTGACGGAGACGTCAACTGGGACGAATTCTTCGGCGGTCTCGATAAACTCGGCTTCTACGAACGTGAGAACACCGTGATGGTGTCGAGCGTCTTCGCCGAGAACGAAAACGCGCACGAGGTTTCCCGGTACCAGCGCGAGACGATGAACGACTACGTCGCCAAGTACACCTCCCCGAACTCCTGAGTCACCAGACCACTAGGAAATACCATGACCAGCACTGATACTCGTGTCATCGCGCACTGGTTGGACGGCAAGCCGTTCGCCGGAACGTCCGAGGACACCGCCACCGTCACCAACCCCGCCACCGGACAGATCACCGGCCGACTGGCCCTGGCGAACCTCGAGGACGCCCGCGCTGTCATCGACGCGGCTGCGGCGGCCTTCCCCGCCTGGCGTGACACCTCACTGGCCCGGCGCACACAGGTACTGTTCAGCTTCCGCGAACTCCTCAATGCTCGCAAAGGTGAACTCGCCGAGATCATCACAGCCGAGCACGGCAAGGTTCTCTCCGACGCCCTCGGCGAAATCAGCCGCGGGCAGGAAGTTGTCGAATTCGCTTGCGGAATACCGCATCTCCTCAAGGGCGGATACACCGAGAATGCATCGACCAAGGTCGACGTCTACTCCATCCGCCAACCCCTCGGCCCCGTCGGCATCATCTCCCCCTTCAACTTTCCCGCGATGGTCCCGATGTGGTTCTTCCCGGTCGCCATTGCCGCCGGGAACACCGTGATTCTCAAGCCCTCGGAGAAGGACCCCACCGCCGCGATCTGGCTCGCCGAACTCTGGGCCGAAGCCGGTCTGCCTCCTGGTGTCTTCAACGTCCTCCAAGGTGACAAGCTCGCCGTCGACGAACTTCTGGAAAACAAAGCAGTCAAAGCGATTTCGTTTGTCGGATCCACCCCCATCGCCCAGTACGTCTATGCCACCGGCACCGCCAACGGCAAACGCGTGCAAGCACTCGGCGGCGCCAAGAACCACGCCATCGTTCTGCCGGACGCCGACCTCGACCTCGCCGCCGACGCAATGGTCAACGCGGGATTCGGCTCCGCGGGCGAACGATGCATGGCGATCTCCGCCCTGGTCGCAGTCGGCGACATCGCCGACGAACTGGTTGCCAAGATCGTCGAACGCACCACTCCCCTCGTCACCGGTGACGGCACCAAGAACTCCGACATGGGTCCGCTCGTCACCAAGGCCCATCGCGACAAAGTCGCGTCCTATGTCGATGCCGGCGAGAAGGACGGTGCCACGATCGTGGTCGACGGACGCACAGTTCAGGCCGATGGTGGACCGGACGGCTTCTGGCTCGGGCCCACCCTCATCGACCACGTCACCACCGACATGTCGATCTACACCGACGAAATCTTCGGACCTGTCCTGTCCGTCGTGCGTGTCGATACCTACGACCAAGCCCTCGAACTGATCAACAACAACCCGTACGGAAACGGCACCGCCATCTTCACCAACGACGGCGGCGCTGCCCGACGCTTCCAGAACGAGGTGGAGGTCGGAATGATCGGCATCAACGTCCCCATCCCGGTTCCCATGGCCTACTACAGCTTCGGCGGCTGGAAGAACAGCCTCTTCGGTGACACCCACGCTCACGGGACAGAAGGTGTTCATTTCTTCACGCGAGGTAAAGCCGTCACCAGTCGCTGGCTCGACCCCAGCCACGGCGGAATCAACCTCGGATTCCCCGAGAACAGTTAGCCGGCAAGACATCTGTGGCCGAGACTCTCGAAGAGTCTCGGCCACAGATGTTTTCGAGAGGTCTACGTGACCGTGGGGTGGTACGTCAGTACTTGAACTCCGGATTCGTACCGACGATCGTCCTTCAACTCGAGGACGATCTTGTCGGCCGATTCGGGGAACACTCTCCCGCCGGACCCGAGAATGACCGGGAAGACCATCAGACGAAGCTCGTCGACCAGACCGGCCAGCAACAACGCGTGGACGAGCGTCCGACTTCCCGCGACCAGGATCTCGCCGTCGATCTGCTCCTTGAGCTTCGGGACAGATTCCTCGATGGGACCGTCGAGCGCCGTCGAGTTGTTCCATTCGAGCGGTTCGGTCGAACTCGTGACGACGTACTTGGGCATCTCGTTCATCTTGTCCGCAAAGCCTTGGTCGTCCTCGCGCTCGGGCCAGGCACCGGCGAAGCTCTCGTAGGTCCGCCGCCCGAGCAGAAGGACGTCCGCGGCGAGGGTTTCGTCGAGTTTGAACTTCATCTGATCGCCCTCCTGGTACGGAAAGACCCATCCAGTGTGCGCATAACCCGGTTCGCCACCGGGAGCTTCCATCACCATGTCCAAGGACACGAATTCTGTCACCACGATCTTGCCCATACCGATCCCCTGTCGTCAGTGCGTGTGCGCCATTCGAGTAGCCGACTACCCCACTGTTACAGACTCTGCGTGGTGGTGGAACTCATCGGCGGCGATCTCCGATTGTCACCACATAAAGACGTCAGCACACAACCCAGGCACCGTTCTCCTTGATCAACGTGATGTCTTCGCGCATCATCTCGGACGGATCCTCGGTGCTGTAATGGCGAGTGTTGGCTGTCGCCGAATCCCCGTTCACGACGATGTTCTCCACTCCGTCCAGCCTCAGACTGGCAAGTGCGTCGTCGAACGGCGACTCTTCGACTCGCGGACTCTCGCTGCGCATCGAACTGCATTGAGTGCTGTCCACTGCCTCCCAGTCCCTTTCGGCCATGAATTCGAAACTCTGACCGACGACCGCAGAGATTTGGCTCTCGGCCGACGGTTCCGAATCGCCGGAACATCCGACGACAGCGGTCAATGCTCCAACGAGCGTCATTGCCGCGAGCGTCTGGCGTCCACGCGTGCCTGCGAAGTTCATCCGTCCACTATGACCGATGTACAAACCGAATCGCCTGTTTTCGATCCCTCTGCTTGCGTGGCGATTCGGACGTTCCCTCAGGTTCGCATACCCTCGTATATCGATGATGTGGCGTCGAAAGCGTGCAGTGGCAGTAGCCGGAACAGTGCTCTCAGGGAGCATTGCGTTTACCGGTGTCGTAGGGACCTCGGGAGTGGCCGGCGCCCAACCGGCCCCGCCGCCGCCCACCACCACCACCGAAGCGCCGTTCACAACACCCAACACCGACAGCTGCCCGTTCACGAGTAGCCCGGCACCGGCGATCGATCTCTCCGAAGCACCCGCGCCCGGATCCACGGCCCCGACTGCTGTCCCGATTCCGGAAAGCCCCGTCGGTGGAGACAAGCTCGGCGAGTGCGGTGTTGTGCTCCCTGACGGCGCTCCCCCGCTCCCGGCCGACATCGCGGCATCAGGATGGGTACTCGCGGACGCCGAAACCGGCGAGGTCCTCGCCGCCAAAGATCCGCACGGTCGCTACCGCCCGGCCAGCACCATCAAGATGCTCTTGGCTCTTGTCGCGCTCGACGAACTCGATCTCGACACCGAAATCACCGCAACGGCCGAAGACGCGGACGCTGAAGGTAGCGCTGTCGGCATCGGCAAGGGCGGCAAGTACACCAACCGGCAACTGATGCAGGGTCTGGTCATGGCGTCGGGAAACGATGCCGCGCATGCTCTTGCCCGCCAACTCGGCGGTGACGCTGCAGCCGTGTCGAAAATGAACGCGCTCGCGGCCGAACTCGGCGCCCTCGACACTCGCACGGCAACTCCATCCGGACTCGACGGCCCGGGGATGAGCAGCTCGCCGTACGACCTGGCCGTGATTTTCCATACCGCCCTGCAGAATCCGACGTTTGCCGGTCTGATCCATACCGAGACCGTCGAATTTCCCGGCTTCCCCAAGGATCCGACGATTCCCGACGATCAGGACCGCCCCGGATTCACTCTCGCCAACGACAATCAGCTGCTCTACAACTACGACGGCGCATTGGGCGGCAAGACCGGCTTCACCGACGACGCCCGCCACACGTATGTGGGTGGCGCGGAGCGTAACGGCCGGAAACTACTGGTGACATTGATGGGCGGCGAAGCCAAGCCGATCCGTCCGTGGGAACAAGCTGCCCGTCTACTCGACTACGGATATGCACTCCCCGCGAGCACAACCGTCGGCTCGTTGACGGACCGATCCACCGACGATGCCTCGCCCGAGGTCACTCGCACACCGTCTGCCGCTGCACCAGGCTCGATCTCGGCTGCACCCACCGCTACCGACGCCGAATCCGACACCACTGACCGCATACTCATCGGTGCGGTCGGCGGAGTAGTGGTGATCGCGCTGGTGGCGGGAGCCGTTGCCCTCAACCGTCGGAGGCGCTAGCGCGGCCGACGACGCATGAAGCCCGAAAGACCCAGGCCGGCAACCGCACCCGTGGCGATCAGCGCAGCCACGCGAGACGGTGAAGCACCGTCACTGACAACGATTCGCGGCGAGATCACGGCGGGATCCGGCGGCGGAACGAACGCCAGGGCCATACTTTCCTTGGTCGTCGCCGCCCACGCCGTGCAGAACAGCAGCATCCGTGACGCCGTGAACACGAACACGAGCAAACCGATGATCGGACCGAATGCCACGCCCGCTGGTCCGTTGGTGACGGCAGCGAGGTAGATCGCACCCACCTGCTTGAAGATCTCGAACACAACTGCGGCGATAAGCGCTGCCTGCGCAGCGCTACGCAGCGTGACAGGCTCGCGCGGCAGCCGGGCGATCACCCACAGGAACACCGCCCACGTCGCCAGGAGTGAGAGCAACAGTGAAATGACTCTGAGCCCCACGCCGACACCGGTGATGTTCTCGAGGTTGAGCCATTTCACGATCTGAGTCGCAACCGGCCCACTGCTCAGCGCCGACATTCCCAGTGAGACGACCATGGCGAGAGCCAGACCGACGAGGGCCCCCGCGTCACCAAGTTTGGTACGTACGAAACCCTTCGGCTCGCGCTTGCTCTCCCACATCGCCGTCAGCGCGTCGCGAACGTTTGCCATCCAACCGAGACCCGCGTACGCGGCACCCAGGAGACCGAAGATTCCGACGCTCGCGCGCGAGTCGATGGCCGAATCGATCAGCGTGTTGATGGTGTCACCCAAGCTGCCCGGAATGCTCTTGGTGATCTGCTCCTGAATCGACTCCAGGTACTCGGGATGCCCGGCCAATACGAAACCGGCCACTGCAAACGCGACCATCATGATCGGAATCAACGCGAGAACGCTGAAGTACGTGATACCAGCAGCGTAATAGTCGCCTTTTTGCTCTTGAAACCGTCCGGCCGCGCGAACCAGATGATCGAGCCAGGGTCGCGCTGCCCGTTGCTTCTCGAGAAAGCTCGGTGCGTCGTCGTCCGTGTCAGCCATTGCCGTCCCCCTCATGTTCGGTCAGGCGTCGTGAGTCCGAATTCGCGTAAGTCAGCCCTTCGGTGCCAGGAATCCGACCTTGTCATAGACAGCGGCGAGAGTGCGTGAAGACACCTCACGGGCGCGGTGCGCTCCAGCCGCGATGATGCGATCCAGCTCTGCCTCGTCGGCAAGGTAACCGTCGACCTTCGCCTTGAGTGGGGTGACGAACTCGGTCAGCACGTCAGCGGTATCGGTCTTGAGGACGCCGTACCCCTTGCCCTCGTAACCGGCCACCAGAGTCTCGATCGGTACTCCCGAGAGAGCCGACTGAATGGTGAGCAGGTTGCTGACGCCCGGCTTGGCCTGCGGGTCGAAACGAATCTCGCGCTCGTTGTCGGTGACGGCCGACTTGATCTTCTTCGCCGACACCTTCGGATCGTCGAGCAGATTGATCAGTCCGGCCGCACTGGCAGCGGACTTGCTCATCTTCGCGGTCGGATCCTGCAGGTCGTAGATCTTTGCCGTGCCCTTGATGATCTGCGGCTCGGGAACGACGAACGCCTTGCCGTAGCGGGTGTTGAACCGTCCGGCCAGATCGCGTGCGAGTTCGAGGTGCTGACGCTGATCCTCACCCACCGGAACTCGCTGCGGGCGGTACAGAAGGATGTCCGCGGCCATCAGAACCGGATACGTGAACAAGCCGACACTGGCGTTGTCGCTGCCTTGCTTGGCGGACTTGTCCTTGAACTGCGTCATACGGCTGGCTTCACCGAAACCGGTGATGCAGTTCAGGACCCACGCCAACTGTGCGTGCTCGGGAACCTGACTCTGTACGAACAGCGTCGCCCGATCCGGATCGATCCCCACCGCAAGGAGCTGAGCCACCGCAACCTTGGTGCGACGACGCAATTCCTTCGGGTCCTGCGTCACCGTGATGGCGTGAAGATCCGGAATGAAGTAGAAAGCGTCGAAATCGTCCTGCAACGGAACCCACTGCTGCAGCGCACCCAGGTAGTTGCCGAGGTGGAAAGAATCCGACGTCGGCTGGATTCCGGAAAGCACGCGAGGCTTTGCGGTGGGCTTCTGTTCTGCAGGGGTCGACATGGTTCCGATCTTTTCACGAGTGGAAATCAGTGCAGTGGCGTGGTGCCCGGGTAGTCGAGTTCGACGAGGTCTTCACCGTGGGCGGTGAGGTCCTCCGCACCGAACTGGTAGACGGTCCGGAAAACGACGGGTTCCCATTCTTCGGCGTAGAAGTCCATCGTTTCGCAGAACCACTCCAACTGATCCTGTTGCTCGGACAGTAGAGAACCCGCGCCTCGGACCACAACTACATATCCGGCGCCGAGTCCGAGGACGTCGTCGAGATCGCGCATGACGTCGTCGAAAGCGTCTTTGTTTCGCCCGAAGTGGGACGGAAACTGGAAGGCTGCCGCAAACTCGTCGAAGACCTGCGCCGTTGTCCGCATGTTCTCTCCGCGAACCACCCGAACGACAAAATTCTCGGCACGGAGTTGACGTGCAAGATCATCTGCAACGGCCGGGTCGCTCTGCAGCGCCACCGAAGCCACATCCGAAGACGGATCCAGCCACTGCGCCACGCTGACCGTAGACGAATCGGACATCAGCGAATCCTCACAAACGTGTCGTAGTGATCGAGGGTGTACCACGCCGAACCGTCGTTGCCGGTGACGATTCGCTCGGCGTCGCGTCCTTGGCCGTTCTTCTTCGGGTTCACGTCCCATTCCTGATAGACGACACGTCCGCCACCGGCACCGACAGCGGGTAGACGTCCTTCGCTGTTGCGGAAGGTGATGCCGCCCTTGGTGCCCGGCGCATTGGCGGAATCCGGCCACCTCCCGGCGTCGATCTCCACCAGCGTGGCGAGCACTCGCGCCGGCGCATCGCTGTTCGTCTGCTGCGTTGTCTTGACAGCGGAGCTCGAGGGCACGGAACTCGACGGCGCAGCCTTGGTGGTGGCGCCAGGCTTGGCTTGAACACTCGAGGACTGGGCACTCGAGGACTTCGTCACCGACGACGCCGAACTGTCGGAGTCACGTGAAGAAAGGGTGACCGCCAGCACGAGCGCAACCACCGCCACCACGACGGTGATGATGGCGTTGCGCGTCTTTGCGCTCGGCATTTTCAGACCTTCAGACATACGCGTCTCTATCGGTACGAGACGGTGACAGGCGCATGATCCGACCAACGGAGGTCGTAGGACTCAGCGCGTTCCACGAGCGCGACCTTGGCCCGCTCGGCGTATCCGCGAGTGGCAACCTGGTAATCGATACGCCAACCCGAATCGTTGTCGAATGCCTTTCCGCGGTACGACCACCACGAGTACGGGCCGTCGACACCCGGATGGAGGGCGCGGAAGACGTCCACCCACGCGGAATCTTCGGCGAACAGCAGATCCATCCAGGCGCGCTCCTCGGGGAGGAATCCCGAAGACTTCTTGTTGGTCTTCCAGTTCTTGAGGTCGAGTTCGGTGTGCGCGATGTTCCAATCGCCGCTGACCACCACGTGACGATCGGCAGCCTCGGCCGCCGCAGCGGTGGTAGCGAGGTGAACTGCGAAGGACGCCATGAACCGCTCCTTCTCCTCCTGCTTCGGCGTGAGCGCCTCACCGGAGGGCAGGTACAGGCTCGCGACGGTCAGATCGGCGAAGTCGGCTTCGATGTATCGACCGGCGTCGAGAAACTCGTCGTCCCCGTGACCGATCCGCACCGCGTCAGGTTCCGTGCGTGAGAGCACCGCGACTCCGTTGCGTCCCTTCGCGGACGGCTCGGCGGAGACGAGGAACCATCCGTTGCCGAGCGCTGGTTCGAGAGTCTCGCGAAGCTGATCGTCCGACGCACGCGTTTCCTGAAGGCAGATGAAATCCGCCGACGTCTTCTCCAGCCAGTCGAGCATGCCCTTGCGGGCAGCTGCTCGAACGCCGTTGACGTTCACGGACGTGATGGTGTGGGGCGCAAGAATGTGGGAGTCAGCAGTTTGTGGCACGGCAAGCACCGTAGCCGATTCCACCGACGCGGATGGGCGCCCAGGTCAGCGCGCGGCCCTACGCTGCAGAATCACCGCTACCGCCAGCACGACGAGACCCGCGACGGCCAGCAACGACCCCACCGCTGCCGGCGCGGTGTACCCGTAACCGGCTGCGATGACGACGCCGCCGATCCACGCTCCGAAGGCGTTGGCGATGTTGAGTGCGGCGTGATTGAGAGACGCGGCCAAGGTCTGAGCATCCTCGGCGACATCCATCAACCGTGTCTGGAGGCCAGGCACCATCGACGACCCGGCGAGCCCGATGAGGAAGACGAAGATCAGTGCCGTGTACGGATTGCGCACGGCCATCACGAAGACCGCGAGGATCACAACGAGGGATCCCATCGACAGGAACAAGCCCTTCATCAGTGCGCGATCCGCGAGGTATCCACCGACGAAGTTGCCGGCCACCATGCCCAGTCCGTACAGCATGAGTGCGAGGGGAATGAACGAAGCGCCAAGCCCGGACACGTCGGTGAGAGTCGTACTGATGTAGGTGTAGACGGCAAACATCCCGCCGAATCCGACCATGCCCACGATCAGGGTCATCCACACCTGAACGCGGCCC
>NZ_LVCT01000244.1:0-14909 GCF_001647205.1 Rhodococcus sp. EPR-134 | reverse complement strand
CCACCGAGGAACCCAAGGTGGCGACCTTCGCCCACCGGATGTCGGCTCCACTGTGTTCGAGTGCTGCGGCCAGTCGGCAGAGCAGGCCGACGCGGTCCTCGGTACGCAATTCGAGGATCGCCTGACCGTCACCGGGCGCGTCGAACCAGATGACCCGCGGTGGCGCCTGCGCATAGAGCACCGGAACCGCGGAATCCTTGTTGGTCTGGATCGGGTCGTCCCACTGCTCTGCCCGTGCCTCCTCGTCCTTCGCGTCGAGAAGTTCGAGCAAATTCAGTTCACCGGCCGAAGCCCGGATCAATTCCTGCCGGAGCAGCACCGCCTGCGGGGGTGTGCCGAACCTCGGCGTCACGACAAACGAGTTGACCGCCGAACCTGCATGCGACCCCAGCGATGCGGAATGCACCCGCAACGACTGCAGCGCCAGAACTCCGGCAGCCCGAGACAGCAGCCCGGGAGCGTCGGGCGCGATGACGGTCACGACGTAGGTGTGCGCATTCTCGGCCGGAACGAGCGAGACGTGAACCCCGCCCTCCTCGGCGATGGCCAATTGCTCGGGAGCGAGTGGATCGGGTTGCGGGAGCTCCTCCCCTGCCATCAGCAAACGACAACGACGCACCAGCTCGCCGATCAACGACGACTTCCAGTCGCCCCAGACACCAGGCCCGGTGGCCAGCGAATCCGCTTCCGCCAACGAATGCAGGAGATCGAGAAGGGTCCCGTCTCCCTCGAGTGCGTCGACCACTCGCTGCACCGTTGCCGGATCGTCGAGGTCGCGACGGGTGGCGGTTTCCGGCAACAGCAAGTGGTAGCGCACCATCGCCGTCAACGTCGCGACGTCGGAAGGCCAGAGTCCCAAGCGATTTCCGATCGCGGTGGCCAATTCGGCACCGACGACGCTGTGGTCTCCCCCTCGCCCCTTCCCGATGTCGTGGATCAACGCACCGAGCATGAGCAGATCCGGCCGGGCGACGCGAGTGGTGAATCCGCTTGCATACGCGGCGGTTTCGACCAGGTGCCGATCCACCGTCCACGTATGGACGGCGTCGCGCGGCGGAAGATCGCGAATGGTCCCCCACTCCGGCAGGAGTCGACCCCAGAGCCCGGTCCGGTCCATCGCCTCGATCACCGGAACCGCACGCGATCCCGAACCCAGCACGACCAAGAGATCGTTGACTGCATTTTTCGGCCACGGTTCACGCAATTCGGGGGCATTGTCCGCCAGGCGATTGAGCGTCGACGCGGAGATCGGCATGCCGTTGGTGGCCGCCGCTGCCGCGACCCGCATCACCAGACCGGGATCCTTCTTCGGTCTCGCATCGCGCGCCAGAACAACTTCGCCGGCATGCTCGACGACGCCCTCGTCCAGTGGCCGCCGCACCGGCGCGCGACGCAGCCGCGACAAACCACGCCGGGGCAAGGAGTTTCCGGCGGTACGGATACCGACGTCGACCGAATAGCTGATGGTGCGCGCCGATTCGCTGAGAAGGCGGGCCAGATCGAATCGATCACCGATCCGTAGCGCCGCACCGATCTCGTCGGCGTCCTGTGCTCGCAGTTGGTCGCGGGCGCGACCGGCAACGCGGTGAAGTTCGGTGCGCACGTCGAGCAACCGCCTGTGCGCAAGTGCCAGACCGCCGCCGGGCGAGTTGGGTCCCAGCCCCGGCATCCCGTCGGTCAATTGCGCGATGGACAGGGCGTTGAGCAGTTGGACGTCACGCAGCCCGCCACGACCGCTCTTGAGATCCGGTTCGGCGCGATGGGCGATCTCGCCGCTGCGCTCCCACCTCGTACGGGTCTGGGTGATCAATTCGTCGAATCGGCTGCGGATGTCCATGCGCCACTGTCGTCGGACACCACTGATCAACAAGTTGCTCAGCTCCACGTCGCCGGCAATGTGGCGTGCTTCGAGCATTCCGAGTGCTGCCGTCATGTCGGTGGCCGCAACCTGAAGCGCCTGCGGAAGCGTCCGCACGCTGTGGTCGAGTTTGATGTGCGCGTCCCACAGCGGGTACCACAGGCTGTCCGCGACCTGGGCCACGACTGCTGGGTCCATGTCGTCATGCAGCAGAATCAGATCGAGATCGGAATACGGCAGCAGTTCGCGTCGGCCGAGACCACCCACGGCGACGATGGCAAACCCACAATCCGGTTTGATGCCCAGTTCGGTCCCCTTGGTGGTCAACCAGAATTCGTGCAGATCGACCAGTGCATGTCGCAGCGCGGGGGCGTCGAGCCTCCTGTTCTTGACGCCTCCGGTGAGTAGGGCCTTGCGTGCGCGGGCCAGGTCCGCAGCTTCGTCGGATCCCCCTGACGAGACCGGCCCTGGCCCCGTCGCTTTCGCGACGGAACCAGGGCCGAAGTTCTCGGACCCTTTCGGGTCAGAGTGCATCGCCACCGCGTTCCCCGGTGCGAACCCGGATGACCGACTCGACTGGCGAGACCCACACCTTGCCGTCACCGATCTTGCCGGTTCGAGCGGCCTCGACGATCACCTCGACCACCTTGTCAACGGCCGCGTCGTCGACGACGACCTCGACCCGGACCTTGGGTACGAAGTCCACGGAGTACTCCGCGCCTCGGTACACCTCGGTGTGGCCCTTCTGTCGGCCGTAGCCCTGAACTTCGCTGACTGTCATACCCAGCACTCCGGCCTGCTCGAGTCCGGTCTTGACGTCCTCGAGCGTGAACGGCTTGACGATTGCTGTGATCAGCTTCATGTGCTCATCCCTTTCCAAACTCTGAAGTGCCTGAATTCACTTTAATCACGTGCTGATCACGCGAGGTCGTATGCGGTCTCTGCGTGTTCGGTCTCATCGATGCCGCGTGCCTCGTCCTCGGCCGAGATTCGCCAGCCCAGGGGCTTGAGTGCGAAGCCGATGATCGTCGTCAGAACGCCGGTGAAGACGAGTGCTGCGAGTGCGATCACGATCTGAACCACCAGTTGCTTGTAGTCGCCGCCGTAGAAGAGGCCGGTTGCGGTGCCGAAGAATCCGATACCGATCGTGCCCCACAGGCCGGAGACAAGGTGAACACCGACGACGTCGAGCGAGTCGTCGAAGCCGAAGCGGAACTTCAGGCCGACTGCGAGAGCGGACAGGATGCCGGCTACTGCGCCGAGGAAGATGGAACCGACCGGGTTGAGCGCACCGGCAGCAGGGGTGATGGCGACCAGACCGGCGACCGCACCGGAAGCTGCGCCGAGGCTGGTGGCGTGGCCGTCACGAATACGCTCGGTAGCGAGCCAGGCCAGGACTGCGGCGCACGTCGCGGTGGTCGTGTTGACCCAGGCGAGACCGGCGTTACCGTCGGCGGCGAATGCCGAGCCGGCGTTGAAGCCGAACCAACCGAACCAGAGGAGTGCGGCGCCGAGCATCACGAAGGGCAGGTTGTGCGGACGGAAGGCGGTCTTGCCGAAGCCGAGACGCTTGCCGACGATGAGTGCGAGGACCAGACCGGCCATACCCGCGTTGATGTGAACGACTGTGCCACCGGCGAAGTCGATCGGAGCGACGTTGGCGACGGTGACTCCGTCGTCGTTGACCGTGGTGCCGAAGAGCTTTGCCGCGATGCCGTCCTCGGAACCCGAGAGGAGTCCGCCGCCCCACACCATGTGTGCGAGCGGGAAGTAGACGACGGTGACCCAGATACCCGAGAACAGGAGCCAGGTGCCGAACTTGATCCGCTCGGCCAGGGCACCACTGATGAGGGCGGTGGTGATGATCGCGAATGTCACCTGGAACGCGATGTCGATGACGTTGGGGTAGCCCCAGGCGCCGGCGATGAAGTTGCCGTCAGCATCGGTGATGCTGTTCTTGAGGCCGAAGAACTCGAACGGGTTGGCAAAAATGCCCCCGATGTTCTCGGTGCCGTAGGACATCGACCATCCCCACAGAACGTAGATGACGCCGATGACGGCCATGGCCCCGAAGGACATCATCATCATGTTCAGGACGGACTTGGACCGAGACATCCCGCCGTAGAAGAAAGCGAGGCCGGGTGTCATCAGCAAGACCAGAGATGCAGCCATCAGCATCCATGCGGCGTTACCGGAGTTCGCCAACAAATCGTCGGTACTCACTTACTACCTCCTAGTCGCACGTGCCGGGCAGCACGTCGTTAAGGAGAAGAGTGCTGGGCTGGTGTTTCGTCCATGGCGCTGTCGCGTTTCGCAGACGTGAACCAATTGCCCAACTTTGTTGCAAACAGGTTTCGCCAGGGAGTTCTACCGTCCCTGTGCGCCTTTTCGGTAGTTCGCGCTACCGAAAAGGCGCACGGGGGCGTCAGCCCAGGAGGGCGTCGACGAACGCACCCGGCTCGAAGGGCGCCAGGTCGTCGGCACCTTCACCGAGACCGACCAACTTCACCGGCACACCCAGTTCATGCTGAACCTGGAAGACGATTCCGCCCTTGGCGGTTCCGTCCAGCTTGGTCAGTACGACGCCGGTGATGTCCACGACCTCCGCGAACACTCGAGCCTGCGCCAATCCGTTCTGGCCGACCGTCGCATCGAGAACCAGCAGAACGTCGTCGACCGAGGCCTTCTTCTCGATAACCCGCTTGACCTTGCCGAGCTCGTCCATCAGACCGGTCTTGGTGTGCAGACGGCCGGCGGTGTCGATCAGGACCACGTCGACGCCGTCCGCGATGCCCCGTGAGACCGCGTCGAAGGCAATCGCAGCGGGATCGCCACCCTCCTTGCCACGAACAACTTCAGCGCCGACACGCTCGGCCCACGTCTGGAGCTGATCGGCGGCGGCGGCGCGGAACGTGTCCGCGGCACCGAGCACGACGCGACGACCGTCGGCGACGAGCACGCGAGCCAGCTTGCCGGTGGTGGTTGTCTTGCCGGTCCCGTTGACGCCGACGACGAGCAGAACAGCCGGGTGATCATCGTGCGGCAATGCGCGGATGGAGCGGTCCAGTTCGGGACGCAGTTCGGCGATCAACACCTCGCGCAGAAGGGCGCGGGCGGCAGCCTCGGTCCGGACGCTGCGGGCCGCCATCTGCTCACGAAGCTTCGTGACGACTTTTTCCGTGGTCGCGGAGCCGAGGTCCGCGATGAGGAGGGTGTCCTCGACTTCTTCCCACGAGTCCTCGTCCAGATCGCCGCCACCGAGCAGACCCAGCAAGCTCTTGCCGACTGCTGACTGCGAGCGGGAAAGGCGCCCGCGCAGTCGGTCCAACCGACCCTCGGTCGGGTCGATCTCGTCCAGCACGCGCGGTGCAGGCTCGACGGGTTCGGGAACGACGACAGGTTCGGGAACGACAGGTTCTTCGACAACAGGTTCTGCTACCGCTGGTTCTTCTACGACCGGCTTTTCGATTACCGGCTCTTCGACAACCGGTTCCTCGACAACAGCGGGTTCTTCGACAACCGGCTCCTCGACAACGGCCGGCTTCTCCGCAACCGGTTCTTCGACGATCGGTTTTTCGACGACAGGTTCTTCGACGACGGGCGGCTTCTCGGCGACCGGCGGTGTCGGAACCACCGGAGGTGGCGCCGTTGCCGTCGACCCCTGACTGAAGTTGAACCCGCCACCGGCCTTGTAGCCGCCTGACTTGTCCTTCTCGGGGGCGCCGAGCTCCGGCTTCGTCTCGGGCGCCTTCAGCGATACCTGCCCCTTGCGGTAGCGCAGGAATCCGGCAACGAGAACGACGAGTAGTACGGCCGCTACAGCCGCGATGATGATCCAAGCCTGGGTAGTCACCGGCCCATTGTTTCAGGCTCCGACCCGGAAAGTGAGCAGGGCTTACGTCGAGGCCATGTCTTGACCGCGAAGTCGCTGCGAAATCACGGTGGTGATGCCGTCGCCGCGCATGCTGACGCCGTACAACGCATCGGCGATTTCCATCGTCGGTTTCTGGTGAGTGATCACGATCAACTGCGACTTCTCCCGCAATTGTTCGAAGAGTCCGATCAGCCGCCGCAGGTTGGTGTCGTCCAACGCCGCCTCGACTTCGTCCATCACGTAGAACGGGGACGGGCGTGCCCGGAAGATCGCGACCAGCATGGCCACCGCGGTCAACGACTTCTCGCCGCCCGACAGCAACGACAACCGTTTGACCTTCTTACCGGGCGGACGCGCCTCGACTTCGATGCCGGTGGTGAGCATGTCCGAGGGATCGGTGAGGACCAGCCGCCCTTCTCCCCCGGGAAACAATTTCTCGAACACTCCCACGAACTCACGCTCGACGTCGGCATAGGCCTCGGTGAACACCTGCAGAATTCGTGCGTCGACGTCTGCGACCACAGCAAGAAGGTCCTTGCGTGCGGTCTTGACGTCCTCGAGCTGAGTGGAGAGGAAGGTGTACCGCTCCTCGAGAGCTGCGAATTCTTCGAGCGCCAGCGGATTGACCTTGCCGAGGGTGGCGAGGTCCTTCTCGGCCCGCTTGGCGCGCCGTTCCTGAGTCGCGCGGTCGTACGGAAGCGGAGCGGGGGCGGTGACCTGCTCCCCACGCTCCTTGGCCTGCTCGTACTCCTCGATTTCGAGAGCGGTCGGCGGCAGTTCGACCTCGGGCCCGTACTCGGCGATCAGATCGTCGAGGCCGATACCGTACTGATCGAGGATCGACTCCTCGAGTTGTTCGATGCGCAGCGCTGCCTGTGCCTTCGCTACCTCGTCGCGGTGGACGGCGTCGGTGAGCGAAGCGAGTTGTCCAGTCAGTGCTCGGACTGTCTCGCGGACCTGATCCAGCTTGGCCGTGCACTCGGTGCGGGCCCGAGCCAACTCGTCACGGTGAGCAAGAGCCGCGGCGACGACGGTCTCGAGTTCGGCCGCCACACGCTGTCCCGATTCGGCCACGGCAGCTGCGACCTCCGCAGCGTGCGCCCTGGCGCGCAGAGCCCGTTCGGCGCGGATCCGCGCTTCTCGTTCGGCGGCCGCGGCGCGGCGAAGCGAATCAGCCTTTCCGCGTACGGATTCCGCACGCTCTTCGGCGGTGCGCACGGCAAGGCGAGCATCCATTTCGACGATGCGCACTTCCGCGAGCGCTGCTGCGGCCATTTCGCGATCGGCAGCGGTCGATTCCGCACCGTGTCCCGGTGCACTGCCGTCGGTTTCGGCGACGCGCAGACGTTCCTCCAGATCCGCGAGCTTTGTCAGCGACTCACCGCGGCCCTCCTCGGCACGCACTCGCTGGGCGGTCAACCGCTCGGATTCCGCGTGGGCGACTCGTGCTGCCTGCCCCAATCTGCCCAACTGCTCGTAGATGGCGGACATGGCGGCGTCCGACTCGTTGAGCGCTGCCAAAGTTTGCTCCGCGGTCTCGCGTCGAGCGGCTTGTTCGGCCAGAGCGCCGGACAGCGCAGCGTCGAGTTCCTCGGATCGGCTCTCCGTTGCCGCCAGTTCCGCTGCTGACGCGTCGATCGCCGCCTGCACCTCGAGCGTGCTCGGTTGCCGATCCGAGCCACCGATCATCCACCCCGAACCGTGCAGATCGCCAGAACGCGTCACTGCGCGAATTCCCTTGTGGTCAGCAACAACTCGAATCGCGTCATCGAGAGTCTCGACCAGGACGACGCCATCGAGGATGGCGGTCAATCCGGCACGCAACTCGTCAGGGCAGTCGATGACGTCGACGGCCGGACGACTACCCGGCGCGATCTCGGCCTCGCGCTTGATCGCCGGTTCACCGCTCACGATCAGTGATGCACGCCCACCGTCCTGATCGGCCAGTGCTGTGACAGCCGAGCGAGCAGAGTCCAGCGAATGCGCAACGACGGCGTCTGCTGCCGGCCCCATCGCGGCAGCGATCGCGGCCTCGTAGCCGGGTTCGACGTGAATCAATCCGACCAGCGAGGTGATGCCGTCGTCGCCGCGGTGTTCGAGCAGCCAGCCGCCACCGTCCTTGCGCTGCAAACCCATCGACAGTGCCTCGATGCGCGCCCGGAGCGAAGCGATGCGTTGCCCGCTCGTCTTTTCTTCCTCACGAAGCTCTTCGACGCGCGCGTCGATCATCTCGAGAGCCTCGATGGCGCGTTCGTGATTGGTATCGAGGCCGACTTCACCGGCGTCGAGGTCCCCGATGCTTTCTTGCACCGTGTCGAACTCGGCCTGTGCGGCATCGCCACGCAGACGAGCCTCGTCGATCGCCTCGGTCAGCCGAGACACTTCCGCGTCGACGGATTCGACGCGGGTACGCAGAGTGTCGACCTGACCGGAGAGTCGAGCAAGACCTTCACGGCGGTCGGCGACGGCACGAACTTCTGCCATGTGCGCCCGTTCCGCTTCTGCTGCAGCATCTTCGGTGGCTGCGAGCTGGTCCCGAGCAGCTTCCGACGCCGCTCGCGCGATTTCGACGCCTTCGAGGAGTTCGGCCTCCTCGGCAGCAAGACGTTCGGCGCGCGCCTCCATCTCGTCCGGGTCCTGGCCGCGGTTGCCGACAGGTTCGGAGTCGAGATGACGCGCACGCTCGCGGGCGATGCGCACGGTGGCGTTGACGCGTTCGGCAAGCGCGGAAAGCTGGAACCAACTCTGCGCAGCGGCTTCCGATCCCGGAGTCAGACGAGCGAGAGCTTGCTCCTGGCGCCCGAGTTCGAGGTTGGCCTCGTCGAGCGCAGCCGCCACCTGGTTGTGCTGTTCACGGGCCGCTTTCTCGTCCTGTGCCTGGTCGTTCAACTGGTTTCGACGGGTCACCAGATCGTCAGCGGCCAGACGCATCTTTGCATCACGCAGGTCAGCCTGGACAGTCTGTGCTCGCCGAGCAACCTCGGCTTGGCGTCCCAGCGGTTTGAGTTGCCGACGCAGTTCCGCGGTGAGGTCACTGAGGCGAGCGAGATTGGCCTGCATGGAATCGAGTTTGCGCACCGCTTTTTCCTTGCGGCGGCGATGTTTGAGGACTCCCGCGGCTTCTTCGATGAAGGCGCGTCGATCTTCGGGACGGGATTCGAGGATCGCGGCGAGCCGTCCCTGCCCGACGATGACATGCATTTCGCGGCCGATGCCGGAGTCGCTGAGCAGTTCCTGGACGTCCATCAGACGGCAGGACGAGCCGTTGATCTCGTACTCCCCCGCGCCGTCGCGGAACATGCGGCGCGTGATCGACACCTCGGAGTACTCGATCGGGAGCGCCCCGTCGGCGTTGTCGATGGTCAAGGTCACCTCGGCGCGGCCCAGCGGCGCGCGGCCGGAGGTGCCGGCAAAGATGACATCTTCCATCTTGCCGCCGCGCAGGGCCTTGGCGCCCTGCTCGCCCATCACCCAGGTCAACGCATCGACGACGTTGGATTTACCCGAGCCGTTCGGGCCGACCACACAGGTAATTCCCGGCTCGAACCGAAGAGTCGTTGCCGACGCAAAGGATTTGAATCCCTTGAGTGTCAGACTCTTGAGGTGCATGGGGGGAAACTTTACCGCCAAACCGGTCAGCGTTCGACGAACCCTGTCAGGTCGCCCCTGGCGGTGTCCCAGCTGTCGACCACGAGATCCACCGTGCCCGGGGTAGTGCCGGAGCGCAGCAGCTCCACCAATCGCTCGAGCTGCGTGCGTTGGCCTTCCGCCACGACGAGCACTCGACCGTCACGCTGATTGGACGCATATCCGATCAATCCGAGTTCGAGAGCGCGGGCCCTGGTCCACCACCGGAACCCGACGCCTTGAACGTATCCGTGAACCCACGCCGTCAACCGCACAGGCGCTGCTTCAGCCATGACGCTCAGCCCGCCACACGTTCGAGACGGTGAACGTCACCCAGGAATCCGGTGGTGTAGAGCGCGTTGGGATCCCAGCCCGGTCCGGCGCCGAACTTGACCGCAGATGTGAACGGCAGACCCGAGGCGATCTCACACGAAGATCCCGAATCCGGATCGACGCGAACAACTTTGCCGCCTGCATTGAATGCGACGTACAACGCGCCGTCCGGTCCGACGGTCAGATCGTCCGCCATGTTTGCCGGACCGAACCCGGGGAGCGTGATCGTTCGCACCGGCCCGCCCAGATCGTTTGCGTCGAGGATGTGGACGGCGGTGACCATGTCGAAGGTCGTGCTCACGTAGATCGTCGAACCGGAGCGTGCGAGGCCGTCGACGGTGCCGAGGTCTTCACGAACGATCGAACTGCCTCCGTCACTGTTGACGACCGTGAGCCCCGGCTTGGTGAGTGTGCGGGCAGTGAGGAAACGGTTATCGTCCAGCTGCACAAGCCCGTTCGGCATCACCAGACCGTCGGCGATCGTTGTCACCGACCCGTCTGCGACGTCGACCTTGCGGAGGCTGCCGTCGGCGATTCCGAACAGTCCCGAGACAGTCGAGTTGCCCGTGGTGAAGTACACGGATCCCTCACGCGCGACCAGACCGCCAGGTCCGGTGACGTCACCGACCAAAGTTGTCCGTGTTCCGTCCGGCGCCACTTTCAGCAGTGCACCCGGCCCGATCAGAGCCGACTGCGACAACACCATCGATCCGTTGCCGTCGAATTCGAGGTTCTCGAGCATTCCGGCACCAGTCGTCACGCCGCTCCACGTCCATGTGCCGCAACTACCGGCCGAGCCGTCGGCCGGGACCGAGGCCTGCGCTGGAGCACTCAGCGCCACAACGGAACCCAGTGCGATCGCAGCGACAACGCTGCCGGCGCGGAACATCAGGCTTCCGTGTCGAACGACAGAGTGACCTTGGTTCCGGCCTTGAGCGTGCGCCCGACCGTGCATACCTTGTCCACGGAACGCTCGACGAGAGTGATGAGGCGCTGCTGTGCCTCGGCATCCAACTCGCTGAGATCGAGCTCGAGGACCTCGTCGAGCTGCGGGTAGACCTCGTTTTCACGATCGGCGGCTCCGGACACTCGGACCGTCGCGTCGTAGTTGTCACCGAGCCGGCGCGAGATCGGGAAGTCGGAGCTCATCCCGGTGCATGCGGCCAGTGCAATTTTGAGGAGTTCGCCGGGCGTGAAGACTCCTGGCACCGATTCGGAGCCGATGAGAACCTCTGCGCCGCGCGAACTCTTGCCGGTGTAGAGGCGGGTTCCGGTTCGTTCGACCCAAAGCTCCGTGTGAGCCGGGGCGGTTGCAGTGGTGTCGGGAGTCTGTTCAGCCATGACGCAATCTTGCCACTCCGCCGAACCGAAGGGGCGGGAGACCTAGGCGATTCGCCGTACCCTCGGGGTCGGCTGGCACCGCGGGCAACTGAACGACGATCGATTCATGAACTTCTCACGCTTGATCGGCGCGCCGCATCGCGGGCACGGGAGGTTTTCCTGCCCGTACGCCGACAGCGACCGGTCGAAGTAGCCCGATTCCCCGTTGACGTTCACGTACAGCGCGTCGAAGGACGTACCGCCCTGATCGAGCGCTTCACCCATCACCGAGTGTGCCGCGGTCAACAGTTCTCGAAGTTTGGGCCTGGTAAGCGTTTCGGCGATTCGGTTGCCGTGAATCTTGGCGCGCCACAATGATTCGTCGGCGTAGATGTTTCCGATTCCGGAGACCACCGTCTGGTCGAGAATCGCGCGCTTGCTCTCGGTGTGCTTGCCCCGCAGGACTTTCACGACGGATTCGAGATCGAACGCCGCATCCATGGGATCGCGGGCGATGTGCGCCACCGACTCGGGCAGCATCGTTCCGTCGACCTCGACGAGGGGTGAAATCGACCAGCCACCGAAGGTCCGCTGATCGACGAATCGAAGATCGGCCCCGGAATCGAGGGCCAACCGAATGCGTAGGTGCTTTTCCCAGTCGACTGTCGGGGGTTGGACCAGCATCTGTCCGCTCATCCCGAGATGAACCACCAGTCCGACACCGGCAGGCTCGAGAACCAGCCACAGGTACTTGCCGCGACGCTCTGCCGAAGCGATGGTCTGCCCGGTGAGTTGGCCGATCAAGTCCTCGGAACCGAGAATGTGGCGCCTGATCGCGCGGGGATGGAGTACCTCGACGGCCTCGATCGCCGCACCTACAGCATGAGACTGTAGGCCGCGGCGAACGACTTCGACTTCGGGAAGCTCAGGCAAGAGTGAACTCAGCCGGCAAGATCAGGCGTGTCGTCAGCAGCGACTGCGGTAGCAGCGGCATTCTCCGACATCGTCTTCCATGCCGAACTTGCTGCCTTCTGCTCGGCTTCCTTCTTGGAACGACCGACACCGACACCCAAGGGTTTGCCACTGATGAGAACGGTGGCCGTGAATTCCTTGTCGTGATCGGGTCCGGTGGCGGTGATCTCGTAAACGGGAACTCCGGCACCGTGTTCTGCGGTCAGTTCCTGCAGACTCGTCTTCCAATCCAGACCCGCGCCCAGAAGCGGTGCGCGAGTGAGTAGATCGTCGAACAGATCGAGGACGACGCGTCGCGCAGCCTCGATGCCGTGCTGCAGGTGGATGGCGCCGAGAATCGACTCCATACCGTCGGCGAGAATGGACGGCTTGTCACGGCCGCCCGTCATTTCCTCGCCCTTACCCAGCAGCAGGTGTGCTCCGAGTCCACCTTCACCCAGAGTCCTGGCAACCTCGGCGAGTGCATGCATGTTGACCACGCTGGCACGGATCTTCGCCAGATCACCTTCGGATTTGTCCGGGTGGGACAGGTAGAGATTTTCGGTCACCGTGACGCCGAGAACGGAATCCCCGAGGAACTCGAGGCGCTCGTTCGTGGGCAGTCCGCCGTTCTCGTACGCGTACGAGCGGTGCGTGAGAGCCAGGGTCAGAAGACCGGGCTCTATATCTACGCCGACAGCGGCGAGGAGCTTGTCGTGATTGCCCTCGCCGCCGGCGGCTGAAACTGTATTTTCGCTCGTCATAGTCTTTCTCCGGGGAGAACTAGACAGCAGCGGTTACCTGGCGGCCCTTGTAAGTACCGCATGACGGGCATGCGATGTGGGGAAGGGTCTGCTCGCCACAGCCACGGTTGGGGCAGGTAACGAGGGTGGGCACAGTGGTCTTCCACTGGCTACGACGCGACCGCGTGTTGGATCGCGACATTTTGCGCTTGGGGACAGCCACTTCTACTTCTCCTCGGCTTCGGTGATCACAAGATTTTCGCTGGTGTTTGATTCCACGCCAAATTTGGCCGCGAGACCAGCCCAGCGAGGATCAAGTATGTCATGCCCATGCCCAGATTCCGCAATCGCCAGGCGAATGCCACATTCTGAGCACAATCCCAGGCAATCGTCACTGCACAGAGGCTGGAGCGGAAGCGCCAGCCCGACTGCATCGACGATGACTGGTTCGAGGTCGATTTCGTCGTCTTCGACCGCGTAGACCTCTCCCTCTTCCGTCGTCTCCTCGGTGGTGCTGTCCGGGTAAGCGAACAACTCCGTGAGATAGATGTCCACGGTGTCGGTGAAAGGTTCAAGGCACCGCGAGCATTCACCCTTGGTGGGTGCGTGCACGTTTCCGGTGACGAGAACGCCTTCGGACACTGCTTCGAGACGAAGATCGAGATCTATGTCCGCGCCCGCTTCGATCGCGATCAGATCGAGACCGATACGGTTCGGGGACTGAATTGTTCTCTCGACGGTACGCATCGACCCTGGACGACGACCGAGCTTGACCGTGTCCAGCAAAAATCCCGCATCACTTGACTGATGCGACGAACTACGACGATGCGTTGACAAAGAGAACTCACCTAACTGTTGAAACTGGTATGGGCAACCACTCCACAATACGGCAGCTACAAGGCAAATCCCAATTCGATCCACGAAAAAGTGGGCCGCCCCATATCGGACGACCCACCCTCGACTGACTTGTCTGCTCTATCGGCGCCGCTCGGAACGACGATCGTCGTCCTGGTAGTCGGGAACCCCCGAACCCGTTCGAAGCTGTTGACGACCACGCCCGACCGATCGAACCGTTCCGGTGAGGAACTCTTCGAACTCGGCCAACTTGGTGTCCACGTACAGGTCACACTCCGAACGCATCCTGTCGGACTCGGCATGAGCGGCGTCGATCACTCGCGCGGATTCCGCGTGAGCTGACTGGACAACCTCGGTCTGGGACACCAGACGAGCCTGCTCTGCCGTTCCCTCCGCCACCGAATGTTCGTACGAGGCCTGGCCGGACTCGATCATCCGATCGGCCTCGGCACGCGCCCGCCCGGTGACGGCCTCGTACTCACGACGGCCGTCGGTGACGGTCCGTTCCGCTTCTGCTTCGGCGTCCTCGACCAACTGATCGGCGTGCGCACGCGCTTCGGCAACCATGCGATCGGCCTGAGCCTTGGCGTCGGACAGAATCCGGTCGGCGTCGTCGCGTGCGTTCTCCACAGTCGAGGTTGCCTCGGCATTGGCGCTGCTGACAGTCTTCTCGGCGTTTGCTCGCGCATCACCGACCAATTTGTCGCGATGATCGAGGACGTCCTGAGCGTCGTCCAGCTCGCTCGGAATTGCGTCCCGGACGTCGTCGAGTAGCTCGAGTACGTCACCGCGAGGCACAACACACCCTGCGGTCATGGGAACACCGCGCGCCTCTTCGACAATTGCGACCAGTTCGTCCAGTGCCTCGAATACGCGGTACACAAGCAACCCCAATCTCTACCGGCCGAAATCGGCCCACATCGTCACCGGTCCACTCGGACCTGTGCCCGTTCCTGTCCAAGTTTGCCGGAAGAACGGCCAACGGGGTGTCGTCGCGGTCGGTGTGTCGGGGATCAGCTGTTTTCGGCTGCTCGCTCGGCGATACGTGCAAGTAGCCGAGAATGCACTTTGGCCGGCAACATGTCGGAGACGTCGCCGCCGAAAGTCGCGACTTCCTTCACCAGAGAACTCGACAGGTAGCTGTACGTCGGATTCGTGGCGACGAACAGTGTGTCGACGCCCGTGAGCTTCTGATTCATCTGAGCCATCTGCAGCTCGTAATCGAAGTCGTTCGCGCCGCGCAGACCCTTGACGATCGCGCTGAGGCCTTCTTGTTTCGCGTAGTCGACCAACAATCCGTGCCACGACGTGACGCGAACGTTGGGCAGGTGACTCGTCGCGTCTTCGA
>NZ_LVCT01000243.1:0-11191 GCF_001647205.1 Rhodococcus sp. EPR-134 | reverse complement strand
TCTTCCGATTACGTCGAGGTGACCGTTGGTCACAGGGTCGAAGGATCCGGGGCAGACGGCGCCAGTCATGAGTCCAGACCGTAGCAGGTGGCCAGCTCGATGCGGGCTTCACCGTAGTTCTTGGCCTTGATCGGCTCGTAGCCCTGAGGCCACACGGTCTCCGGCGAGCGCGACGATCGTTCGAGTACCACGATCGTGCCCTCCCCCACCCATTTGTTGGCCTGCAGATCGGTGAGCATGGACACGACGGCCTCGTCGGTCACCGCATACGGTGGGTCCGCGATCACGATGTCGTATTCACGCGCGCTCGGACCCGAGACCACGGCCGCAACCGGAGCGGCGCGAACCGTCGCCCCAGGCAACGCGACAGTGCCGATGTTCGCCTTGATGACGGCAGCAGCCTTGGCATCCGATTCCACGAGAACAACGTGCTCGGCTCCCCGCGAGAGCGCCTCGAGGCCGAGAGCACCCGAACCCGCAAAGAGGTCGAGAACCGCGCACCCTTCGAGATCGATGCGCGCTTCGAGAGCACTGAACAGCGCCTCACGAACCCGATCCGACGTCGGACGGGTGCCGCTCGGCGGGACTCGCAGGCGTCGACCGCCCGCGAGTCCCGAGATGATGCGTGTCACTCTGCGGCGCTCTCCCCCGTCGAGACGACTACCAGCAGGTCTCCGCCCTCGACCTGTTGGACGGCGCTGATCGCGATCCGAGAGACGACGCCGGCGCGCGGCGAGGTGATCGCCGCTTCCATCTTCATTGCTTCGATCGTGGCCACGGTGTCGCCGGCCTCGATCTTCTGGCCTTCCTTCACCGCGAGCGTCACGACGCCCGCGAACGGTGCCGCCACGTGGCCCGGGTTGTTCTTGTCGGCCTTCTCCGCCACCGGTACGTCACTGGCAATGGAGCGATCGCGGATCGAGACCGGGCGCAATTGACCGTTCAGGATGCACATGACAGTGCGGTAGCCGCGCTCGTCGGGCTCGGAGATCGCTTCGAGACCGATGATCAGCTCAACGCCGGGAGCCAACTCGACGCGGTGTTCGTCGCCGCGCCGCAAACCGTAGAAGAACTGGTTCGCCGAAAGCCGCGACGTGTCACCGTACTTCTCGCGGTGTTCGAGGAATTCCTTTGTCGGGCCGGGGAACAGCAGACGATTCAGCGTCGCCTGACGGTCCTTCGACGAGCCCTCGAGCAGCACCTCGTCCTCAGCGGACAACGTCGCTTCGGGCTTGGCCTGGCCACGTCCTTCGAGTGCCTTGCTGCGGAACGGTTCCGGCCAACCACCGGGAGGCGTACCGAGTTCACCGCGCAGGAAGCCCACCACGGAGTCGGGAATGTCGAACTTCGCCGGATCTGCGGCAAACTCCTCCGAAGGCACGCCGGCGCCGACAAGGTGGAGGGCGAGGTCGCCGACGACCTTCGACGACGGCGTCACCTTCACGAGATGCCCGAGCATGCGGTCCGCGTCGGCGTACTTGGCTTCGACCTCTTCGAACCGGTCGCCGAGACCGAGAGCAACGGCCTGGGTCCGGAGGTTGGAGAGCTGGCCTCCCGGAATCTCGTGCGTGTACACGCGACCCGTCGGCGCCGGCAATCCGGATTCGAACGGCGCGTACACCTTTCGCAGCGCCTCCCAGTACGGCTCGAGGTCGCACACGTTCTGCAGGTTCAGTCCGGTGTCGAACTCGGAGTGCGCGGCAGCGGCGACGATGGCCGAGAGCGCAGGCTGGCTGGTGGTTCCGGCCAGTGCCGCGGAAGCACCGTCGACTGCGTCGGCGCCCGCCTGCCAAGCGGCGAAGTACGTCGCCAGCTGTCCACCGGGAGTGTCGTGCGTGTGAACGTGAACCGGCAGATCGAAGTTGCTGCGTAGCGCGGTCACCAGCTTGGTAGCTGCCGGAGCGCGCAGCAGGCCTGCCATGTCCTTGATCGCGAGCACGTGAGCGCCGGCATCGACGATCTCTTCGGCCAACTTCAGGTAGTAGTCGAGCGTGTACAGAGTTTCGTTCGGATCCGACAGATCACCGGTGTAGCTCAGCGCCACCTCCGCGAGGGCCGTTCCGGTCTCACGCACCGCGTCGATGGCAGGGCGCATCTGGTCGACGTTGTTGAGCGCGTCGAAGATTCGGAAGATGTCGATGCCGGTGTCGGTGGCTTCCTGAACGAATGCGCGCGTGACCTTTTCGGGATACGGCGTGTAGCCCACCGTGTTTCGACCGCGAAGAAGCATCTGGAGGCAGATGTTGGGAATCGCCTCACGCAGTGCGGCAAGCCGGTACCACGGATCCTCGTGCAGGAAGCGAAGTCCCACATCGTAGGTCGCGCCGCCCCAGGCTTCGATCGAGAGCAGTTCCGGCGTCAACCGCGCAACGTGCCCGGCAACTCCGAGCAGTCCGCTGGTTCGAACTCGCGTGGCCAACAACGACTGGTGCGCGTCACGGAAGGTGGTGTCGGTGACGCCGACGGCCTTCTGCTCACGCAGTGCCTTCGCGAAACCTTCGGGTCCGAGTTCGAGCAGGCGCTGACGGCTACCGGCAGGAGGAGGCGTCGAAAGATCGATCTTGGGCAGCTTGTCCTGCGGGTACACCGCCGAGGGCCGCTCACCGTGAGGCTTGTTGACCGTCACATCCGCGAGGTAGGTCAGGATCTTCGTGCCGCGGTCTGCCGAAGAACGCAGAGTCAGCAACTGAGGACGTTCCTCGATGAAGGAGGTCGTCACACGTCCGGCCCGGAAGTCCGGGTCGTCGAGAACCGCCTGCAGGAACGGAATGTTGGTCGAGACACCACGAATGCGGAACTCGGTGACCGCGCGGCGAGCTCGCGCCACAGCGGCTTCGAGGTCGCGACCGCGACAAGTGAGTTTGACCAGCATGGAATCGAAGTACGCTCCGACCTCGGCGCCGAGTGTGGCGCCACCGTCCAAGCGGATACCGGCTCCGCCCGGGGTGCGGTACGCGGTGATACGGCCGGTGTCCGGGCGGAATCCGTTTGCCGGATCCTCGGTCGTGATGCGGCACTGCAGCGCCGCGCCGCGAAGCTTGATCGTCTCCTGTGACAGACCAAGTTCTGCAAGCGTCGAACCGGACGCGATCTTGAGCTGCGACTGGACCAGGTCCACGTCCGTCACTTCTTCGGTGACGGTGTGCTCGACCTGAATTCGCGGGTTCATCTCGATGAAGACGTGGTTGCCGCGCTTGTCGAGAAGGAACTCGACGGTGCCCGCGCACGTGTATCCGATCTCCTTCGCGAAGGCGACGGCGTCGGCACAGATCTTGGCGCGCAACTCTTCCGAGAGATTGGGCGCCGGAGCGAGCTCGATCACCTTCTGGTGGCGACGTTGCAGCGAGCAGTCACGCTCGAAGAGGTGGATGACGTTGCCCTGCTCGTCGGCGAGGATCTGCACTTCGATGTGCCGCGGGTCGATGACGGCCTGCTCGAGGAAGACCGTCGAATCGCCGAAGGCCGATTCCGCTTCGCGCGCTGCGGCTTCGATCGATTCCTTGAGCTGTGAGCGCTCCGCAACACGGCGCATTCCGCGCCCACCGCCGCCTGCGACAGCCTTGACGAAGAGCGGGAAGGTCATGTCCTCGGCGGCTGCGAGCAACTCGTCGATGTCCGCTGACGGCTCCGAAGACGCGAGCACCGGGAGACCGGCGGCCTTTGCCGCTGCGATGGCCCGAGCCTTGTTTCCGGTCAACTCGAGGATCTCGGCGGACGGGCCGACGAACTTGATGCCTGCCTCGGCACACGCCGCCGACAAGTCCGGGTTCTCGGAGAGGAAGCCGTAACCGGGGTAGATGGCGTCGGCTCCGGCGCTCTTGGCGGCGGCGACGATTTCCTCGACCGAGAGATACGCGCGAACGGGGTGACCCTTCTCGCCGATCTGGTAGCTCTCGTCTGCCTTGAGACGGTGGATCGAATTCCGATCCTCGTACGGGAACACCGCGACGGTTCCGGCACCTAGTTCGTAGGCGGCGCGGAAGGCACGGATCGCAATTTCGCCGCGGTTCGCGACGAGCACTTTGGAGAACATTCGAGAAAACTACCCCGATTTCATCTTGCGTCTACATGCGGAGTCTCATATTTCGGACTGAATCGAGAAACCAACCCGGCGGTCCTCGTGCTATTCGATTTCAGCTTGTCGTCATACCCTTCACGACTTCTCGAGGTACTCGATCCGGTCGGAGTCCAGGGCAGCGGTCACCATGGACGCGAGGGCGGGATGACCGTCGAGCGACGGATCGGAGTCGACGATTCCCTGAGCGAACTCCCTGGCGGACTCGAGGATGTCTCCATGGGCCATGAGGGAAAGCAGCCGCAGATTCGAGGTTGTGCCCGACTGCGCCGCACCGAGGATGTCTCCTTCACGTCTGGTCGCGAGGTCGAGTTGAGCCAGTTCGAACCCGTCGTTGGTCGCTGCCACCGCCGAGAGCCGCTCGTACGCCGGTCCCCCGGGATTGCTTCCGGTGACGAGGATGCACAGTCCCTGGTGTTTCCCTCGACCGACGCGGCCACGCAACTGATGGAGCTGACTGACGCCGAACCGCTCGGCGTCGACGATCACCATCACCGTCGCGTTCGGAACGTCGACACCGACTTCGACAACGGTCGTACAGACGAGGACGTCGATGTCACCGACGTTGAACGCGCTCATCACCACGTCCTTTTCGTCGGAAGGCAGTCGACCGTGCAGCAACCCGACTCGCAGATCGGCCAGCGGACCACTCGACAGCTCTTCGAAGACGTCGACCGCCGACTTGGTCTCGGGCTGCTTCTCCTCGGTGAACTGATCTTCGCCTGCACCCTGCTCGCCGTCACCGATCCGCGAGCACACGACATACGCCTGACGGCCGTCGGCGACGTCCTCACGGATTCGTTCCCATGCGCGATCGACCCACTGCGGCTTCTGCTTCGCGGGCACGACACTGCTCTTGATCGGGGTTCGCCCACGTGGAAGCTCTCGCAGGGTCGAGACCTCGAGGTCGCCGAGCACGGTCATGGCGATGGTTCGCGGAATCGGCGTTGCCGTCATCACCAGCAGATGCGGACTCAGTCCTTCACGGGCACGTGATCGCAACTGATCACGTTGCTCGACGCCGAAGCGGTGTTGCTCGTCGACGACAACCATGCCGAGGTTGAAGAACTCGACGTTGTCCTGAATGAGCGCATGGGTACCGATGACGATCCCGGCGTCGCCGGTCACGGCTTCGAGCAGAGCTGCGCGCTTCGCAGCGACTGGCAGCGAGCCGGTAAGAAGGGCAATACGGGTGGAATGTTCGGCAGAACCGAGTTCACCACCTGCAGCCAGCGAGCCCATCATCTTGCGCAGTGATCGCGCGTGCTGATTTGCCAGGACCTCGGTGGGTGCGAGCAACGCGCACTGATAACCCGCATCGACGACCTGCAGCATCGCGCGCAGAGCCACGATCGTCTTGCCTGACCCGACCTCGCCCTGAAGAAGGCGGCTCATCGGGTGTGGGCGGGCAAGGTCGGTGGAGATCTCCTCCGCGACTGCTTGCTGTCCCTCCGTCAGAGTGAACGGGAGCATCTCCTCGAACTGGTCCGCGATCCCGCCGGCGACCGGAGCGCAGGCTGGAGCCACACGCTCGGAATTGTCGTGACGACGCATCGCGAGGACCAACTGCAGAGACAGCGCCTCGTCGAAACGCAGACGATCCTGTGCTCGTTCGATGTCTTCCTTGGTATCTGGCAGGTGAACGGTGCGCAGCGCCTCGTCCAAACCGATGAATCCGTGCTCGGCCCGAGTCTCGGCGGGCAACGGCTCCTCGATCGGATCGAGTTGGTCGAGCACTTGCCGCACGCACCGCATGATGGTCCAGCTCTCGACCTCGCGGGTCGCCGGGTACAGCGGGATCAACGCGCGGTCGAAGACGGACAGATCGAGTTCGGCGCCGGGATCCTGATTTGCGCGAGCCAGGCCCGCAAGGTCACCGGCTCCCTTGATGGATGCAAGCGGAACTACCGAATCCTCTTCGCCGACACGAGGTTCCGGGAGAATCAGGTAGCTCGGATGAGTGAGAGACCACTTGCCGCGGAAGTACTTCACCGTCCCGGAGAACATCGCCCGAACGCCGGGCTTGATGACGTGCCGCACCTTCTGCGGGTTGAAGAACGTGACGTCCACGGTCTGCGAATCAGTCGCCAGCGATACTCGCAACATCTGCCCCGGACGGTTCTTCATCTTCACGACGGCGGCCGACGCCACACGCGCGATGATGGTGATGTGCTCACCCTCGGGCGGCTCCTTCTCGGCAAGTTCCTTGCCTGCCGACGCGTACCGGTGTGGGTAGTGACGCAGCAGGTCCTCGACGGTGCGGATCTCGAATGCCTCGTCGAGCGCGTCCGCGGTCTTCTTTCCCAGCAGCCGATCGAGTGGGTCGGCGAGCGTCGCCATCAGTTCCTCCAGCACAGTGTCGCGGTAAGCACACGTGTTCGTATATCAGCAGTCACCGACAGACCCGGTTCGATCACTCCACGCCCAACTGGAACAGGTCACCCGGCTGATCACCCTGATAGACGAGCACGTCGACGCCCGGGTGGTGCGCGACGACGTGCGCCTCGAGCTGCCCGGCCAGGTCGTCCGGCGCGTCGGCGCCCATGAGTAGGGTCACGAGTTCGCCACCGGATCCGAGCGCGAGGTCGACCAGTCGCGCACTCGACTCCGCGACGTCGGGACCGATGAGCACCACCTCGTGCCCCATCAGACCGATCGCGTCACCCGGATCACATGTCCCGACGTAGGTCAGCGAACGCTCGACCGCGATCCGCAACGATCCCCAGCGCGTGGCGGCCGCCGCCTCGGACATCGTGAAGCCGTCGTCGGCGACGTTGCGCTGAGGGTCGTGAACGGCAAGTGCTGCCAAGCCCTGGACCATCGACGATGTCGACAGCAGCAGAACCTGGTGAAGCGGATCGCGTGCAGCGGCACTGACTGCGACGAGTTCCTGCGCGGTCAAAGCTCCGTTCGGAAGCACCAGAACTTCGCTGCGTTCCATCTGACGAATGCGGCCGAGCAGTTGTGCGCGTGTCACCGGCGCATCGTCGCACCGAAGAACCGTCGCACCCTCACTCTCGAACAACGCCGCCGCGCTGTCACCGGCAACGACGGCCAGTACGCCGCGCGCGCCGGCCCCGGGGAATCGCCTCTCCGCCCGTGCCACCAACTGGTCGCGTTCGTCGACGAGAAAACTGCTGATGCGAATACCGTGAACCTTCCCGGCCTCGAGGCCGGCTTCCACGGCTGCACCGGCATCGCAGCAATGCACGTGCACCGACCAGCCGCCGAAACCGTCGCTGACGATGACCGTCGAATCTCCGAGGACGGACAGCCGCGTGCGCAGCGCCGTCATGCGATCGTCGTCGGAGTCGTCGACGAGGTACATGACCTCGAAATCCTGTTCCGAGTGATCACCACATTCGATCGGGCTCTTGTGAGCCCAATCGTGATCGAATGCGCTGACGTCGACAACTGCGCTCGACCTCGGGTCCGGCGTCCCCAGATCTTCGCGAACCTGCGGCTTCCCGGTCAGCACCTCGACAAAGGCGTCGAGGATCAGAACCAGACCGAATCCCCCGGCATCGACAACCCCGGCGGACGCGAGAACGTCCAGTTGCTCCGGCGTCTTGTTCAGTGCGACCGCAGCGGCGTCGGCAGCGGCGGCAACCACGGATGCAAGATCCTCGCCGCTCGGTGTCCTGGTGTCGACGCACTCCTGCGCTGCTTCTCCCGATGCGCGCAATACCGTGACGATGGTGCCTTCCACCAGATCGGAGACAGCCCGAGAGGCCAGCGTCGTCGCCGTGGTCAGCGAGTTCGCGAAGCTTCGGCCGTCGATGTGCTCACCTTGAACGCTCTCGGCGATGCCCCGGATCACCTGGGAGAGGATCACTCCGGAATTACCGCGAGCACCGGACACGGCGCCCCGAGCCAGAGCGTTGGCGACGCGGCCCGCACTGCGGACGTCGTCCTCGATCGTCTCGGCGGAATCGAGTGCAGCCCGCATCGTGAACAGCAGATTGGTGCCGGTATCCGAATCAGGGATGGGAAAGACGTTGAGGCTGTTGATCTCACCGCGACGTTTCTGGAGGCTGTCGACCGCCCGGCGGGCCCAGCGCCGCAGCAGATGTCCGTCCGCGACGGATTCCGCTTCCTCGGCGACGCGTTGCACTTCCCCCACTGACGGTTCCCCTCGACGATGGAAAGACTGACGATGAAAAAGAGATCGGTGATCGGTGCAGTCGAGGGTAGTCCGACGCTTCTGCGCAACCGTCATTACCGGGCGGTTTGGCCATTCGGGCCGGAAGCGGTTACTCTTACACGGTTGCCTCGAACGGGCTACACGAAATAATGCTGCACTTTGTTTGTTGCTGATTGACTGTTTTCACGTTCGGCTGCACAGTGAGCGGTCAAGGATCGGTTCGAAGTCGAGTATATTCGGATTGTAATTCTGGCTGCCCTACCGTGTAGGGTAACCACTTCAATATTCATTTCTAACAAGGAGTTCGCGACTATGGCTGCCGTCTGCGACGTATGCGCCAAGGGGCCCGGCTTCGGTAAGTCGGTCTCGCACTCGCACCGGCGTACCAATCGTCGCTGGAACCCGAACATTCAGTCTGTTCGTACCGAGGTTGCCCCGGGTAACACCCGTAAGGTCAACGTGTGCACCTCCTGCCTGAAGGCAGGCAAGGTCGCTCGGGGCTGATTGCCCGAGCACAAACTATTGCAGGCTCTGCCCCCGTCACTTCGGTGACGGGGGCAGAGCTGTATCTATGTGGCTGTATCTATGTGTCCCCGTGTTTCGTATGGCTGTCGGACACCCGTAATGTGCGTTGAGTGACTTCCATCGATGACCTGAGCAAAGTGACCCTCGACGAGGGCGTACTCCGCATCACCATTTCCACCGCCGCCAACGGCACCTCCCTCGACGACGAAGGACTGGTTCAGGGCGCGCAGGCGCTCGAGACAGTCGGAAACGACATCGGGAGCATCCTTCTGGTCGGCGAAGGCGCAAACTTCTGTGCCGGCGGCAACGTCCGTGCGTTCGCCGCAGCCCCTGACCGCGGCGAGTACGTGGCCGAGGTTGCCCGCGTCTTCCACGTGTTCGTTCGCGCGCTCGACGCTGCGACCGCTCCAGTGGTGGCCGGGGTCCACGGATGGGCTGCCGGCGCCGGAATGAGCCTGGTCTGCCTCGCCGACGTCGCAATCGGCGGCACCGGCACCAAGCTTCGCCCCGCGTACCCCTCCATCGGTTTCACCCCGGACGGCGGAATGTCGTGGACGCTTCCACGCATCGTCGGCGTGGCACGCGCTCGCGAGATTCTTCTCAACGATTCGGTGATCGGTGGCGACGAAGCCGTCCGCCTGGGGATCCTCACCCGACTCGTCGGCGACGACGAGGTCCAAGAAGAGGCAGCTCGCCTCGCCCGCGCTCTGGCCAACGGACCGAGTACGTCGTACTCGGGAATCAAAGCACTGCTGCGTTCGTCCCGGACGAACTCGCTCGCCGAGCAACTCGACGCCGAAGCCGCGTCCATCGCCATCGCAGCGAACAGCCCGATCGGACGCGAGGGCGTCGACGCGTTCGTCGACAAGCGTCGGCCCGATTTCACTTCCGCAAAGCAGGCCTAGTCGAACTGCCGTGCCGAACGTCGCGACTCGACGTTCGGCAGGCCGGTTCGTGCAGACACCGTTCGATCAGCCCAGATTCCAGTCGACCGGATCGGCTCCGAGTCCGGTCAAGAGTTCGTTCGCACGACTGAAGGGGCGCGAACCGAAGAAGCCACGCGAGGCCGAAAGCGGTGACGGGTGCGCGGATTCGATGATCGGTGTGTCGCCGAGCATCGGCGCGAGAGTGGCCGCGTCACGACCCCACAAGATCGCCACCATCGGCGACGACCGCGCGACCAGAGCGCGGATAGCCTGCTCGGTCACCGGCTCCCAGCCCTTCTTACGATGAGAAGCGGCTTGACCCGGCTGCACGGTGAGAACGCGATTGAGAAGCAGCACACCTTGTTTCGACCACGGTGTCAGATCGCCGTTCGGCGGTATCGGCAACCCGAGATCCTGGTGATACTCCTTGTAGATGTTGCCGAGACTTCGCGGAACCGGCCGCACGTCCGGTGCAACCGAAAAGCTCAACCCGACAGCGTGACCGGGCGTCGGATAAGGGTCCTGACCGACGATGAGCACTCGAACGTCCTCGAAAGGGTTCGTGAACGCACGCAAGACGTTCTCCCCCGCCGGCAGGTACTCCCGTCCCGCAGCGATCTCTTCGCGCAAGAACTTACCCATCGCGGAGATCTGCTCCGAGACCGGTTCGAGTGCCCGCGCCCACCCTGGATCGACGATCTCTGCAAGCGGCGCCATCAGTCGAGCCTGCGCAACGCGTCGCGGTAGTACGCCGCATTGGCTGCGTACATCTTGACGTTTCCGTCGAGGTGGCCGAGCGGAACTTCGTATCCCGCACGGACCTTGGCGGGCACACCGAGTGCCATGCTGCGCGGGGGAACCTGCATCTTGTTGGCCACCACCGCACCCGCGGCGACGATCGACCCCGTCCCGATCACCGTTCCGTTGAGAACAACTGACCCCGACGCGATCAGGCAATGGTCCTCGATGGTCGATCCCTCGATGTGCGCGTTGTGGCCCACGACGCAACCGGAACCGATGACAGTCGCATCGATGGCGGTGCAATGGATGACGGTTCCGTCCTGGATGTTCGATCCGATTCCCACCGAAATGGTTCCGTAGTCACCACGCAATACCGCTTGCGGCCAGATCGAGGTACCCGCTGCGAGAGTCACGGCGCCGATCACCACCGCGTCCGGGTGGACGTATGCGTCCGGATGAATGTCCGGAACTCTGTCTCCAAGTGCGTATACAGCCATGAAAGCAACCTATACCGCGGTGGTACCGGTGGTCGAAAAGCTGTGCCAGCCCCCGTCGCTCTCGCGAAGCGAACCGTCGACGCTCACGCCCGAACCGGCGGCAACCTCACCGATCACGATCCAACCCGACGGAATCTCGACCTCAGGCCCGAAAGTTGCTGCGAATCCGTGATCTTCACCACCGGAGAGGATCCAGTCCAGCGGATCGACGTCGAGCGCCTCGGCCGCCGATGCGACATCCGGTGAGGTCGGAACCGCAGCCGAGAAGATGTCGAACCGCACG
>NZ_LVCT01000242.1:0-18728 GCF_001647205.1 Rhodococcus sp. EPR-134 | reverse complement strand
CCGAGATCGCCGAGCACGGTCACCGACACCACGATCACCGGTGACTGGACCAGGTCACCGCCGACCACACCGGCACCCAGATCGGTTGCCGCGTCCCAGATTCCCGCGGAGATTGCGTCGACCACGTCGACGGGTGTCGAAGGCGGGCACCCCAGAGACACCGTGAAGGCCGTCGGCCGCGCTCCCATCGAGACCACATCAGCAGCGTTCTGTGCCACTGCCTTCCGGCCGATGTCGCGTGGTGAAGACCAATCCATTCGGAAATGTCGACCTTCGACCAACATGTCGGACGAGACAACCACACGGCCGTCTCCGGAAGTCACGATGGCGGCATCGTCACCCGGCCCCAATTCAGTGGTGATCGGTTGGATTCGGCCGAGAAGAGATCGCGCGATCACGTCGAACTCCCCCACCTGCTCGACAGTGGGCTCCGACCCGAACTCCGATGATGCAGTGAACTCCGATGATGCAGTGAACTCCGATGATGCGATGAGTCTCTCCAATGCCGACGCAATTCGCTCGTAAGCGGCCTGCGGTACCTTCTAGCTGTGGTCGTGAATGCTTCTGCAAGCTCACGCGTGTGTCGGCAATCCTACCGATTCACCGACATGCTCTCAGAAGTGACAAGACCGCTGATCGACTGGACCAGGACCCGAGCGAAGAACTGAGCATGGCAGAAAACACCTCCACCGCAGACAACGCCGACATCGACCCCGACGGCGACGACGATCCGTCAGAGCGCCGCAGTCCGGCGCTGATCGCCACCGCCATCGCACTCCCGGTAGCCCTGATCGTCGGAGTAGTGATCGCGGCCGTCGTCGCGGGAAACAACCCTGAACTCTCGCCGGTTGCATTGGGACCCGTACCGGCACCGGCAGCGGAGTCGCCGGCCTGCGTTTCCCTTCTCGGCGCGCTCCCCGACAAGATCGACGACTTCACGAAAGCCGAATTGGTGGAACCTGCTCCGGCCGGTGCGGCAGCGTGGCAGCGCAGCGAAGGAGAGCCGATCGTCTTGCGCTGCGGACTCGACCGTCCGTCCGAGTTCGACCAGGCTGCAGCACTACAGGTCGTGAACGGTGTCCAGTGGTTCCAGGTCTCGGGAACCGACATCGGTTTGGCGGCGAGCACTTGGTTTGCCGTAGACCGCGGTGAATACATCGGTATCACGATCCCCGACGGGACCGGTCCGACGCCGATTCAGGAAATCTCCGACACCATCACGGCGACCCTCGAACAGAAGCCTCTCGACCCGGCGCCGGTCGCGGTTCCCTGATCAGCGAAGGCCGGTGCCGCGAGCGATGGCGGTGTCGACCAGAGTCGAAATCAAAGTGCGGTAATCGATTCCGGTGGCGTTCCACATCTTCGGGTACATCGAGATGGAAGTGAACCCGGGCATCGTGTTGATCTCGTTGATCACCGGGCCGTCAGCCGTGACGAAGAAATCGACCCGCGAGAGTCCCTGGCAATCGAGTGCCTTGAACGCGCGGACAGCAAGCTCTCGAATCTGGTCGCTCACCGACTCGTCGAGTTTCGCGGGGATGTCGAATTCACAGACGTCGTCGAGGTACTTGGTGTCGAAGTCGTAGAATGCGTCCGAATCGGCGTCGGAATCCGGCATCCGGATCTCGGCGCCCACACTCGCCTTGACGTCGCCGTTCGGGAATTCGAGGACGCCGCATTCCACCTCGCGGCCGATGATCGCGCCTTCGACGATCACCTTGGGATCATGCAGGCGTGCATGAGCGATCGCCCCGTCCAGACCGTCCCAATTGCTCACCCGAGTGATGCCGATGGACGAGCCTCCACGAGCGGGCTTGACGAAAACCGGAAGGCCCAATTCCGCCTTCTGCTCTTCGGTCAGCGTTGCGGTTCCCGGTCGAAGCACGACCTGCACTCCGACGGGAAGTCCTTCAGCAGCAAGAAGCTTCTTCGTGAACTCTTTGTCCATGCCGGCGGCGCTGGCCAGAACTCCGGGTCCGACGTACGGAACCCCGGCAAGTTCGAGCAGACCCTGGATCGTGCCGTCGTCGCCGTAAGCCCCATGAAGAACGGGGAACACGACGTCGACCGACGCGAGCACAGCACCGGCGTCGGAGCCGTCGAAGGAGATGACCTCGCCCTCGCGGGTGGGGTCCGCGCTGAGGACCACCGACGTTCCGTCTTTGTCGACCGACGGCAGCGCGCGCCCGCTGATCGCGAGGGAACTGGGGTCGCTCGAACCGAGCACCCAGGAACCGTCGACAGTGATGCCGATCGGTACGACGTCGTACCGATCGGGGTCGAGGTTGCTCAGGACGCTTCCGGCGGAAACACAGGACACTGAATGCTCATTGCTCCGGCCACCGAAGATCACGGCCACGCGGGTACGACTGCTGTTCACGCGTCAAACCGTACCGCCGAATCGACTGCGGCACGCGATCGGGCCGGACCGATTTCGTCGACCCGGCCCGTTTACGCGTCGAGTGCGCGCTCGATGTCGGCCAGGAGATCGGCGGTGTCCTCGATGCCACAAGCGATTCGGACAAACCCCGCACTGACCGGATCGCCCCAGCGCGCACGGCGATCCGCCGTCGTGTGGATCCCGCCGAAGCTGGTAGCAGCCGTGACGAGAGCGCTCGCTTCGACGAACGAGTGGAATGCCTGAGCCGAATCCAACTCGACGCTCACCAATCCACCGAATCGATTCATCTGACCGGATGCCGTTGCATAGGACGGGTCACCGCGAAGGCCGGGGTAACGAACGGACCGGACTGCTTTGTGATCCACCAACATCTCGGCAAGCGCCAGCGCGTTGTCGCACTGACGCCCGAATCGCAGGCCTGCCGTGCCGAGACTCCGGTGCGCAAGCCACGTCTCGAAGGGGCCGAGCACCGTTCCCGAGAGAAGTCGCTCACGCTCGATTTGCCGACTCACCGCCGTATCGGAGGTGGCGACGTAACCCATCAGGAGGTCACTGTGCCCGCTGAGAGCCTTGGTACCGCTGGCCACCACGACGTCGGCACCCAATTCGAGCGGGCGCTGACCCAGCGGTGTCGCGGTCGTGTTGTCGACGATCAGCAGCGCACCCGAACGGTGGCACACGTCGGCGAGCACGCGAAGGTCGACCACGTCCAGCACCGGGTTGGACGGCGTCTCGGCGACGACGACCACGCGGCCCGGTGACGCGTCGAGCAGATCTACGAAGCTCGCGTCGCCCATCTGCAGAGTCGAAACCTCGCGAACGGTGATTCCCAACGGCGCGAGGCGCTCGTTCGCGTACAACCGCACTTGGTAATACCCGTCCGAGGGCACGACGACGGTATCCCCCGCGACGAGGACGCTGCGCAAGGTAGCGGTGATCGCGGACATCCCCGATCCCATGACGAGGGCGTGGTCCGCTCTCTCGAGCGCCGCGAGCGCGGATTCGAGTCCGCGCCAACCCGGGTTCGATGCACGTGCATAGGTATCGGACTCGGAACCTTCGTCCGCCGAAAGTTGGTACGGCGCAGCGAATATCGGGCCCAGTTGCATGGGCTGACCCGCGGCGTGTTCGCGCGCGACGGCGCTCACGCTGCGCGTCGAATCCCCGTAATCCTCGAAGCGACCCACACCGATTTCACTCATTCCGGCTTCGTCCGGCGTCCGAGCAACTGACCGATCGCATCGCTGACGGCCATGCCTTCGTGGCACACCCGGTGGACCGCGTCGGTCAACGGCATCTCCACGTCGTATCCGGCAGCGAGTGCGCGTACCGACGTGCACGACTTCACGCCCTCGGCGACCTGACCGTTGGTTGCCTTCTGTGCCGACTCCATCGACCCGCCTCGTCCGAGCCGCTCTCCGAACGTCCGGTTTCGCGACAACTCGGACGTGCAGGTCGCTACCAGGTCACCGACGCCCGCCAAGCCTGCAAGAGTCGACGCCTTGGCGCCGAGCGCAACGCCGAGACGAATCGTCTCGGCGAGCCCACGGGTGATGATGCTGGCAACCGTGTTGTCGCCGAATCCACTGCCGGCGGCCATGCCGCAGGCCAGCGCGATCACGTTCTTACACGCACCACCGATCTCGCATCCGATGACGTCGGAGTTGGTGTACGGCCTGAAATAGCCGGTAGCACAAGCATCCTGGAGAGCGAGGGCACGCGAGGAATCCGAACAGGCGATCACCGTCGCCGCGGGCTGCCCGCCGGCGATCTCGTGTGCAAGGTTCGGGCCCGAGAGCACCGCGACGCGCCCCGGTTCCACGCCGGTCACCGACACGATGACCTGGCTCATGCGCATGAGCGTCCCGGTCTCGATTCCCTTGGCCAGACTCAGCAGAGTCGCATCGGGTCCGATCGAGCCTTTCCACTGCTCCAGGTTTGCTCGTAGCGACTGCGAGGGAACCGCCAGCACGATGAAGTCAGCACCTGCCATCGCCTCCTCGTGGTGGTGGGTCGCGCGAATCGACGAAGGCAAAGCAATGCCTGGCAGATAGTCGCTGTTCTCGTGCGTGGTGTCGATGCGCTTCGCGACCTCTTCACGCCTGGCCCACATCGTCACGTCGGTTCCGGCCTCGGCCATCACCTTCGCCAACGCCGTTCCCCACGAACCTGCGCCCAATACAGCTGCCTTACTCACACGCTCACCCCGTCTACCCGGCGAAGCGGGTCGCCGCCAGAAAAATCGTCTGCACAGAGTATCGCCTGTGGTGCACTGCGGTGGGCAGCCGCGGACACCGAGCGTGATGACTGGCAAGATCGAGGGATGGACAGCGCGGAACCCCCGTACCCACACGCCGTGGAGACACCGCATGCGCGCACGGAGATCGAACGCCCCATGCATGCGATAGTGGCCGTCAAGTCCTTGAGATCGGCCAAGTCCCGCCTCGCGGGCGAACTCGACTCGGACGCGCGTGCAGACCTCGTGTTGGCCATGCTTCACGACACCCTCGCCACAATTGCAGCCGTCTCGGCCATCGACAGCGTCACAGTGGTCACCCCAGACCCCACCGTTGCCGCCCTTGCATATTCCGTCGGCGTGACGGTCTACGCCGATCCAGCTCCCGACGGCGCCCGAACCAACGGCGCAACACCGCGCACGGAGGAAACCCTCAACGCGGCGTTGAGTGCAGCGGCCGCCGATATCCGAGCCAAGCGCGGAGTGGTCGACCTCGTTGTGCTGCAAGCCGACTTGCCCGCCATGCAACCGAGCGAACTGACGGAGGCCGTGGCCGCGGCCCGAAGCGGCGGACGTTCAGTCGTCGTCGATCACCACGGCACCGGCACTTCCGCATTGTTTGCGTGCGGCGAAAGCGCGCTCGACCCTCGGTTCGGGCCGGAATCCGCACTTGGACATGCCAATTCAGGTGCTCGTCCACTCAACGGCCAATGGCCGGGACTGCGCACCGACGTCGACACCCATGCCGATCTCGGCACTGTGCGAGCACTGGGAGTAGGCCCCGCGACATCGGCTTCGTTGACCAGACTCAAGGCCACGCCGTCGAACAGTCGATGAATTTTCTTTCATCGATTGTCGGACCGCGCGATTGTGGGGGATGATCGACGAGTGAGCAATGGCGAAGCACTCGAAAACCGTATTTCCGAAGACCAGTCGGACGGAGACCACAGCTCCGGCCGGCACGAGAACGGCGCGGCCACCTCGCCGCGATCTCAGGCCGTCGCGGTCGCCACCAACATCCCGGGCGCTCCCCCTGCAGCTACCAAGGCAGAGCTACCCGAATTGCTCGTCGGACTTCCCGAGGATCGTTACCTCAACCGCGAACTCAGCTGGCTCGATTTCAATGCCCGTGTTCTCGCATTGGCTGCCGACGAGTCACTGCCGTTGCTCGAACGCGCAAAGTTCCTCGCCATCTTCGCTTCCAATCTCGACGAATTTTTCATGGTCCGGGTCGCCGGACTCAAGCGCCGCGACGAGACGGGACTGTCGGTCAGGTCCGCCGACGGCCTCTCCCCACGCGAACAATTGGCGCTCATCGCGCGTCGCACCCAGGAACTCGCTGACAAGCACGCACACGTGTTTCTCGACTCGGTCCGCCCTGCCCTGGCGGCAGAAGGCATTTCAATTGTTCGATGGGCCGACCTCAGTGCCGACGATCACGGCCGGCTCTCGGCGCATTTCCACGAGCAGGTCTTCCCGGTACTGACGCCGTTGGCAGTCGATCACGCCCACCCGTTCCCCTACATCAGCGGACTGAGCCTCAACCTCGCCGTGACAGTGAAGGACTCCGTCACCCGCGGCGAACACTTCGCTCGCGTCAAGGTTCCCGACAACGTCGGCCGGTTCGTGCGAGTCAAGAGCACGACATCTTCGTCCACCATCGATTCTTTCCTCCCGATGGAAGAACTGATTTCGGCTCATCTGGACGTGCTGTTCCCCGGAATGGAAATCGTCGAACATCACGCTTTCCGAATCACACGCAACGCCGATTTCGAGGTCGAAGAAGATCGGGACGAGGATCTGCTGCAGGCACTCGAACGTGAATTGGCGCGTCGTCGTTTCGGTTCACCCGTTCGCCTCGAAGTTGCCGACGACATGACCGAGCACATGCTCGAACTGCTTCTGCGTGAACTCGACGTCGATCCGGCCGACGTGATCGAGGTTTCCGGTCTCCTCGACTTGTCCTGCCTCTGGCAGGTTTACGCCGTCGACCGCCCCGCTCTCAAAGACGCTCCGTTCGTCCCGGCGACGCATCCGGCGTTCGGTGAACGCGAGACTCCGAAGAGCGTGTTCTCGACCCTGCGCGAAGGCGACGTGCTCGTCCACCACCCATACGACTCGTTTTCCACAAGCGTTCAACGCTTCATCGAACAGGCCGCCGCCGACCCGCAGGTGCTCGCGATCAAGCAGACCCTGTACCGCACTTCCGGCGACTCCCCCATCGTCAATGCACTGATCGACGCCGCCGAAGCGGGCAAGCAGGTTGTCGCGCTGGTGGAGATCAAGGCCCGCTTCGACGAGCAGGCCAACATCAAGTGGGCACGCAAACTCGAGCAGGCCGGCGTTCACGTCGTCTACGGTCTCGTCGGTCTCAAGACTCACTGCAAGACGTGCCTCGTCGTCAGACGAGAGGGCTCGACCATTCGTCGTTACTGCCACATCGGCACGGGCAACTACAACCCGAAGACCGCGCGCATGTACGAGGACGTCGGATTGCTCACCGCAGCACCGGAGATCGGTGCAGACCTCACCGACCTCTTCAACTCGCTGACCGGATACTCCCGAAAGACGAGCTACCGCAACCTTCTCGTAGCGCCGTACGGGGTTCGCCGCGGGATCATCGAGCGGATCGACAACGAGATCGCTCACAAGCTCGCAGGCCGCGATGCCGGTATCCGCTTGAAGGCCAACGCATTGGTCGACGAGCAGGTCATCGACGCGTTGTACCGCGCATCCAAGGCCGGTATCCCCGTCGAGATCGTGGTCCGCGGAATCTGCGCGCTCAAGCCGGGCGTTCCCGGCCTCAGCGAAAACATCGAAGTACGTTCCATTCTCGGACGCTTCCTCGAACACTCGCGAATGTTCCATTTCCGCTCGGCCGACGAATTCTGGATCGGCAGCGCAGACATGATGCACCGCAACCTCGATCGCCGCGTCGAGGTCATGGTGCAGGTCAAGGACCCGAAACTGTCGAAGCAACTCGGTGACATCTTCGACTCCGCGCTCGATCCCCGAACTCGCTGCTGGGTACTGCATCCGGACGGGAGTTGGGTCGCTGCCCCCGAACGCGGTGAGGACGTACGTGAGCATCAACAGTCGTTGATGCGCAGCCGCACCGCCAGCGGGTCTTGACGGGCTCGGATCACACAATGAACGACAAGCCGGTCAAAGCCAACATCTTTGCCGCAGGCGCGGTTCTGTGGCGGAAGGCTCCTCAGGATCCTTCCGCCATCGAGATCGCCGTCGTACATCGACCGAAGTACGACGACTGGTCATTCCCCAAAGGAAAGCTCGATCCCGGCGAGACCTTCTTGACCGCAGCAGTTCGCGAGGTCCGCGAAGAGACCTCGATCACCGGACGTTTCGGAAGGCACCTCGGTGGCGTGACGTACCCGATCCCGGGACATCGCAAACTCAAACGGGTCGAATACTGGTCGGCCGAAGCAGTGGACGGAGATTTCGGGCCGAATAGCGAAGTGGATGTTCTCTATTGGCTTCCGGTCACCGAGGTAGCCGATCATCTTTCCTACCCGATGGATCGAATGATTCTTCGCCGCTTCGTTTCCCTTCGGCCTGACACGAAAACGGTATTACTCGTCCGCCACGCAAAAGCTGGAAGCCGTAAGCGATACAAGGGCGACGACAATGTGCGTCCACTCGACGCCAAGGGCAAAGAGCAATCCGCCGCCTTGGTCGAACAGCTGAAAATCTTCGGAGCCGATTCGGTTTTCGCGGCTGACCGTACGCGCTGCATCGACACTGTGATGCCATTGGCGGAGGCATTGGGTGTAGAGATTTCGACGGAACCTCTTCTGACCGAAGAAGGTTACGAGGCCGATCCCGACGCCGCCAGGGCGCGTGCGCTGCAGATCGCCGCACTGGAGGGCACTCCCGTAATCTGCAGCCAAGGAGGCGTCATCCCCGATTTGATGCGCTGGTGGGCTGATACGGCCGGTGTAACACTGCCCTCGGCGCGCAACCGTAAGGCGAGCACTTGGGTGCTCTCGTTCCTCGACGGCCGTCTGGTAGCCGCGGATCACCTCGACAGCCCGCTCCCCAAAGTCGCCAACTCCTGAGGGATTTGGACCAACCGACGCCCAGCTCGATTCGGTAGTTTTGCAAAGCACTGAAACACAGGAGAATTCACACTTCTCCCAGACAGCAAAAAAGAGGTGCAGCCGCGGATCTGATCCGCGGCTGCACCTCTTTGTCTTACGGCATCGAGTTTTTCACCCGAACGCGACTACTTTGCGCGCTTGGCCGGAGCCTTCTTGGCCGGAGCCTTCTTGGCTGCGGTCTTGGCGGGGGCCTTCTTGGCCGGAGCCTTCTTGGCCGGAGCCTTGGCTGCGGTCTTGGCCGGAGCCTTCTTGGCGGGAGCCTTGGTGGCAACCGTCTTCTTGGCTGCGGTCTTGGCCGGAGCCTTCTTGGCGGGAGCCTTCGCGGCAACCGTCTTCTTGGCTGCGGTCTTGGCCGGAGCCTTCTTGGCCGGAGCCTTCTTGGCTGCGGTCTTCTTGGCAGCAGCCTTCTTGGCTGCAGCCTTGGTGGCCGGTGCTGCTACGCCACGCTTGACTGCCGGGCCGGTGGCCGGAAGCTTCTGTCCACCAGCGATAACAGCCTTGAACTGCGCACCCGGACGGAAAGCCGGAACCGACGTCGGCTTGACCTTGACGGTCTCGCCCGTACGCGGGTTGCGTGCAACACGTGCTGCACGACGACGCTGCTCGAAGACTCCGAAGCCGGTGATGGTCACGCTCTCGCCACGGTGGACGGCGCGGACGATGGTGTCCACGACGTGCTCCACTGCGTCGGTCGCTGTGCGCCTGTCCGAACCCAGCTTTTCAGTCAGAACATCGATGAGCTCTGCCTTGTTCATTGAAATTCCTCCGCTAATTGTGGTCCACCGTCGGACCGACTGAGAACCACGGTAAACCTGATAACGGCAAGAGTCTATGTGCCACGCCAATTCTCATTCAACGTGACTGCGAAATGGTGACCTATTTCTCTTCCCGCGCGGAGTTGCGGATTTCGGTTCAGCCCTGCGAAATTCGGGCTGGAAGGGTAGTCGGTTTCCATGAAGGCCTTGACTTTTCGAACTCGGAAATCGCGTCTACCTGCCGCAATGTCAGTCCGATGTCGTCGAGACCCTCCAGCAGACGCCACCGTGTGTAGTCGTCAATATTGAACGGCACCACCGTAGTTCCGGCGCTGACGGTCCGATTCTCGGGATCTACTGTCAATTCCAGTCCGGGCTGCTCTTCGAGCAACTTCCAGAGCAATTCGACGTCGCTCTGCTCGACCTGTGCCGCTACGAGACCGGCTTTTCCGGCGTTTCCGCGGAAGATGTCGGCGAACCGGGAAGCGATGACGACCCGAAATCCGAAGTCGGAGAGAGCCCACACGGCATGCTCACGCGAAGAGCCCGTGCCGAAATCGGGACCGGCCACGAGGACACTTCCCTTGTCGTAGGGAGCCAGATTGAGAATGAAGTTGGGGTCGGTACGCCAGCCTGCAAACAGCCCGTCCTCGAATCCGGTGCGCGTCACCCGTTTCAGGTACACGGCAGGGATGATCTGGTCGGTATCGACATTCGAGCGTCGCAGCGGGACGCCGATACCCTTGTGCGTGGTAAAGGATTCCATCGAAATTCTCCTCGAGATGGTAAGTGGGTCAGACCAGATCGGCCGGTGCCGAGAGCGTTCCGCGGACCGCCGTGGCAGCCGCGACGAGCGGGGAAACCAGATGGGTCCGGCCGCCTTTACCCTGTCGGCCTTCGAAATTCCGGTTGGACGTCGATGCCGAACGCTCGCCGGGAGCAAGCTGGTCAGGGTTCATTCCCAAGCACATCGAGCAACCGGCCTGGCGCCATTCAGCCCCTGCCGCTGTGAAGATTTCACCGAGACCTTCGCTTTCGGCTTGAGCCCGCACCCGCATCGAGCCGGGAACGATGAGCATCCGAACGCCCTCTGCCACATGGCGACCCTCGAGCACCTCCGCCACTGCGCGCAGGTCTTCGATGCGTCCGTTGGTGCACGAACCGACGAACACGGTGTCGACAGAAACATCCCGAAGCGGCATACCGGCGTCGAGACCCATGTAGGTGAGCGCCTTCTCGGCTGCCTGACGCTCGCTCTCGTCGACGATCAGTTCGGGATCAGGCACACGGTCGCCGAGCGGCGCACCCTGTCCCGGATTGGTTCCCCACGTGACGAAAGGCGTCAATGCGCTTGCGTCGATGTGAACCTCGTTGTCGAATTCCGCGCCCTCGTCGGTCTTGAGCAACTCCCACGCGGCGACGGCTTCGTCCCACTCTGCGCCGGACGGTGCATGCGGACGGCCCTTGATGAACTCGTAAGTGGTCTCGTCCGGTGCGATCATGCCCGCGCGGGCTCCGGCCTCGATCGACATGTTGCAGATGGTCATACGAGCTTCCATCGACAGTTTGCGAATGGCCTCGCCGCGGTACTCCAGTACGTAGCCCTGGCCGCCGCCGGTGCCGATCTTGGCGATGACTGCGAGGATCAAGTCCTTGCTCGTGACGCCGGGAGGCAGCTCGCCGTCGACCGTGATCGCCATGGTCTTGAAGGGGCGCAACGACAATGTCTGCGTTGCCATCACATGCTCGACCTCGCTGGTTCCGATTCCCATTGCGAGCGCACCGAATGCGCCGTGCGTCGACGTATGACTGTCGCCGCACACCACGGTGGTTCCGGGCTGCGTCAGGCCGAGCTGCGGTCCGACCACATGCACGATGCCTTGGTCGAGATCGCCCATGCGGTGCAAGCGAACTCCGAACTCCTCGCAATTTCGGCGCAAGGTGTCGACCTGAGTCTTGGACACAGGATCTGCGATCGGCTTGTCGATGTCGATCGTCGGAACGTTGTGGTCCTCGGTGGCGATCGTCAGGTCGGGACGGCGCAACTGGCGTCCCGCCAGGCGAAGTCCGTCGAATGCCTGGGGGCTCGTCACTTCGTGAACGAGGTGGAGATCGATGTAGATGAGGTCGGGATCCTGCCCCTCCCCTTTCACGACAACGTGGTCGTCCCACACCTTCTCGGCGAGAGTGCGTGCTTTCTGTGCCATGTCTTCCACCTCTGTACGTAGCCTCGCGTCGGCGGACTACGGGCTGGCCCGCCGCGCGTGAAGTAGGTCCCCAGCCTTCAGAGCAGATGCAGACTGTCCCGAGGAAATGCGCTATCCCTCCAGGAAATGCGGTAGCATCCCACTATGCGAGAAACTGGTATCGACCTATGAGACAGCATAGCGGCATCGGCGTCCTGGACAAAGCAATGGGCGTGCTTCATGCAGTAGCTGAGGAACCGTGCAGCCTCACCGAACTCTGTGCACGAACCGGTTTGCCGCGCGCGACCGCCCATAGACTCGCCGTCGGTCTCGAAGTCCATCGACTCCTCACTCGCGACTCGGACGGTCAGTGGTGCCCAGGGCCCGGACTCGCCGAACTCGCTGCCACCGCTAATGATCCACTCATTGCTGCGGCCGGACTCATCCTCCCCCGCCTTCGCGAAATCACCGGCGAAAGCGTCCAGCTGTACCGTCGCGAAGGCACACAACGCATCTGCGTCGCGTCGATGGAACCACCGACGGGCCTGCGTGACACGGTGCTCGTCGGAGCCCGACTGCCGATGAACGCCGGATCCGGTGCCAAGGTCCTTCTCGCATGGGCAGATCCACAAACCCAACGGACCGTCCTCGCCGATGCGTCCTTCGGCGAACGAGTGCTGCTCGAGGTTCGCCGGCGCGGCTGGGCACAGAGCGCGGCCGAACGTGAGCCCGGTGTCGCCAGCGTCGCGGCTCCCGTCCGAGACTCGGCAGGCGCTGTCATTGCCGCGATTTCGGTCTCCGGCCCCATCGATCGGATGGGTAGACGACCGGGAGCTCGCTGGGCGGCGGACCTTCTCGCAGCTGCCGAAGCGCTCCACAAGCGTCTGTAATTCGTGACACAGTAAGGCCTTCAGATCCTCGAGCACGTAGGAGTACGACGCGACCATGGCAGGAAAGCAGCGTAGTCAGATCACGATGACCGAGGCCGAAATCTCGAGCTTCGTCGAAAAGAGCCGTACGGCAACGATGGCGACGTTGAGCGCCGACGGAATGCCTCACCTGATCGCGATGTGGTTCGCGATAGTCGACGGCGAAATCTGGTTCGAGACCAAAGCCAAGTCGCAGAAGGCCGTCAATCTTCGCCGGGACGCCCGAATGTCCGTCCTGATCGAAGACGGTCAGACGTACGACACGCTCCGAGGAGTCTCGATGGAGGGTACCGGGGTCATCGTCGAAGATCCGGAAGCCCTCTTCGCTGTGGGAATCAGCGTCTGGGAGCGATACACGGGCCCATACACCGACGATCTCCGCCCGGCCGTCGACGCGATGCTCCACAAGCGCGTCGCGGTACGGTTCGTTCCCGATCGAACTCGTTCGTGGGATCACCGCAAGCTCGGGATGCCTGCGATGCCTCTTTCCGGCTCTACCGCACCGCCGCCGCAGCCCTGAGATTCGTGAGCGGAAAAATCACGAGCAATCGAATTCGGGCCGGCGTAGTTTCACCAACAGGCCCAACAACAAGGAGTGAGCATATGAGCGATCTCGACAGCAACACCCCGTCCGAACCCGAATCCCAATCGGAGGAAACCAAACGAAAGTTCCGTGAGGCCCTCGAACGGAAGAATCATCAGAACGCCAAATCGACCGACCATCGCGACGGACAGTCCAAGGTCCACAACACGCATGGCCCGGCCGATCACAAGCGAGAGTTCCGCCGTAAGAGCGGATAACCGATCGCGGACAACAGAGTGAGATGACGATCACCCCCAGTCGAATTCGACTGGGGGTGATCGTTTTTCGCATCGCCGGAAACATTTCCCGCACATACGAAAAGACCCCCCGATCAATGATCGGAGGGTCTTTCCTTTGTAGCCCCGACGGGATTCGAACCCGCGCTACCGCCTTGAGAGGGCGGCGTCCTAGGCCGCTAGACGACGGGGCCAGGACACGCTTTTAAACGTGGTATTTCAGCCTTGCTCTTGGATGCTCAGCAAGCTTAGCTTGTCTGAGTCCGGCCACAAAATCGACCGGATTTCCGCTGGGGTACCAGGACTCGAACCTAGAATGGCGGTACCAGAAACCGCTGTGTTGCCAATTACACCATACCCCAAGGTCTTGCTCACCAGCCTTGTCCGATCCGCTTCGCTGTTGTGCTCGGCGGCTCGTCTCCGGCCGAAAAGAAGATTACCAGTACCCCTGCCCCAAATACCAAATCGTATGGTCACAGGAGGTTTTTGCTTCATTTTCGGCCGGAAGACCGTCCGATCTAGGCGGTTACCGCTGCCCGACCGGCCCGCAACCGAGCGAGCGAGACCTCACGACCGAGCAATTCCATCGACTCGTACAGCGGAGGGCTGATGTGAGAGCCCGTGATCGCGACCCGAACCGGAGCGTAGGCCTTACGCGGTTTGAGCTCCAGATCCTCGATGAGGGCCTTCTTGAGTGCTTCCTCGATACTGGCCGCCGACCACTCTGAGATGGCATCGAGCGCCGCAAGAGACGCGTCCAGAACCGGACCGGCATCTTCCTTCAGGTTCTTTGCCGCCGCGGCCGGATCGAGAGCAAACGACGCCTCGTCGACGAACAGGAATTTCAGCAGATCCCACGCGTCGGACAGGACGACGATGCGCGTCTGCACGAGGTCCGCCGCAACAGTGAACGTCGCTTCGTCGACGTCGGCGCCGATATGTCCGTGCTCCACCAGGAACGACTTCAGACGACCGGCGAAGTCGGCCGGCTCGAGCAGACGAATGTGCTCGGCATTGATCGCGTCGGCCTTCTTCTGGTCGAAGCGGGCAGGATTGGAGTTGACCTTGGAGACGTCGAAGGCCGCAACCATCTCGTCGAGCGAGAAGACATCGTGATCGTCGGCGATGCTCCACCCGAGCAGAGCCAAGTAGTTCAGCAATCCCTCGGGAATGAAGCCCCGATCGCGGTGGATGAAGAGGTTGGACTCGGGATCGCGCTTGGAAAGCTTCTTGTTGCCCTGACCCATCACGAAAGGCAAGTGCCCGAACGACGGTGTGAAATCGGCGACACCGATACGAATCAATGCCTCGTACAACGCGAGCTGACGCGGAGTCGAGGACAGCAGATCTTCGCCGCGCAGTACATGGGTGATCTTCATCAACGCGTCGTCAACCGGGTTGACCAACGTGTACAGCGGAATGCCGTTGCCGCGAGTCAGCGCGAAGTCCGGAACGGTGCCTGCCTTGAACGTGGTCTCGCCCCGCACCAGGTCGTTCCAGGTCAGATCGTGATCGGGCATCCGGAGGCGGACGACGGGCTTGCGCCCCTCGGCGATGTAGGCAGCGCGCTGCTCGTCGCTGAGCTCGCGATCGAAGTTGTCGTATCCGAGCTTCGGATCGCGTCCGGCCGCCTTGTGTCGCGCTTCGACCTCCTCGTTGGTCGAGTAGGACTCGTAGGCCTCGCCCGCGGCCAGCAACTTGGCAACAACGTCGAGATGCAGGTCGCGACGCTCGGACTGGCGATACGGTGCGTGCGGCCCACCGACCTCCGGGCCTTCGTCCCAATTGAGCCCCAACCAGCGGAGGGCGTCGAGGATGGCCTGGTAGGACTCTTCACTGTCGCGCTGCGCATCGGTGTCTTCGATACGGAACACGAATGTGCCGCCGTGGTGTCGTGCGAATGCCCAGTTGAACAAGGCGGTGCGCACCAAACCCACGTGCGGGGTTCCGGTGGGTGACGGACAGAAACGGACGCGTACTTCGCTGTTGGTCATGGCTCACTTGGCTCGGCGATGATGGATGGTCGTACTACAGGTTAGTCCGGCAGCCCTTCCTCCATCCGGCCGATCACTTACCCGGCAGGACGTTGATGCGTGTCATGTCGCCGTCGTAGTAGGCCAGCAGTCGCTTGTCCATGACCTTTCGCCACAGCGGCGGCACCCACGCGCAGACGATCATGACTGCGTAACCCGCTGGAAGTTGCGGCGCTTCGGCCGCACTTCGCAGGCTCTGGTACCGCAGACGCGGATTCGCGTGATGGTCGCTGTGACGCTGAAGTTGATAGAGGAACAGATTGCTGACGACGTGGTCGCTGTTCCAGCTGTCCTCGGGCGAGCACCGGACGTACGAGCCGTCAGGCCGCTTCGCACGTAGCAAGCCGTAGTGCTCGAGATAGTTGGCGGTCTCGAGGAACGTGAAGCCTGCAATTGCCTGAACGGCGAGCCACGGCGCAATTTCCCAGCCGAACGCGGCGATCAGACTGCCGAACAGAACCACACTCATCGCCCACGCGTTCAGGATGTTGTTGCGGTAACTCCACGTCCGTCTCCCCTGACGCCTCAGACGAGCGCTTTCGATCCGCCATCCCGAGCGCAGGCCGCCGATGACGCTGCGAGGCAAGAAGAACCAGAAGTTTTCCTTGTACCGCGAGCTGGCCGGATCCTCCGGCGTCGCGACGCGGACGTGATGACCATGGTTGTGTTCGACGTAGAAATGGCCGTAGAAGGACTGCGCGAGCGCTACTTTCGCGAGCCACTTCTCGAGCTTCTCACTCTTGTGCCCCAATTCATGCGCCGCGTTGATCCCCACACCGGCAACCACGCCGGCAGTCATCGCGAGCGCGAACTTCTCCCCCGCCGCCATCGGCGCGTTCACCCAACACCACGCGACGAACACCAGCCCGACGTATTGGAGGGGCAGGAACAAGTACGTGCACCAGCGGTAGAAACGATCCTCTTGCAATTCAGGGATCGCTTCGTCCGGTGGGCTGTTACCGTCCTCGCCCGCCAGGAGATCGATCAGGGGAATGACGATGACGATCAGCCACGCCCCGATGGCCCAGAAGAGCCCGAGACTGAATTTGTCGACCAGGAACCACGCAGCGAACGGGCTGAGAGGAACCAGCAAACCCAGTGGCCACAGGTAGCGCTTCTTGTCTCGCCACACCGGCCGCTGCCCGTTCCGCGCTTGCCCTGCCGCTGTCCGGGAGGCTTCCGCGAAGGTCGTCATGTATCACCACGTTTCTGCGCAATCCACTCGATTGCCCCATCGGCTTCTATCCAGTTATCGGTCACCCTACTGCTCAGCGTTACATTTCAGGGAATTTGGTCTGTTACGGGTCGCGACAGCAAACCGTATGGCGAACTCTCCCAACCTGGCCAAATCCGACATAACGCCAGGAGGATCAGAGGCGAAGCTTCGCCTGGGTCATGAAACCCGCAGGTCAGTCCCGGAGCCTGATTTCTTCGAGTCGGTTGGCAATCCCGATCAATCCACTGGCGATAGTTACCATCTTGCAACTTTTCTGCGACAGGCACCTCTCAACCTCACACCACGACGGAGGCCCCATCCGGTTGGATGGGGCCTCCGTAGTCGCGTGACTGAACGAACCGGGTCAGATCAGCTCTTGGCGGTCACCGGGTTCGTAAGCGTGCCGATCCCCGAGACCGTGACCGACACGGAATCGCCGTCGACGATCGGGCCTACTCCGGCGGGGGTGCCGGTGAGGATGACGTCGCCAGGCAAGAGAGTCATCACCGCCGAGATCCACTCGATGATCTTCGGAATGTCGTGGAGGAGAAAAGCCGTGCTGCTGTCCTGCTTGACCTGGCCGTTCACCTCGGTCTTGATATCGACGTCGGACGCATCCAGACTGGTTTCGATCCAGGGGCCGAGTGGGCAGAAAGTGTCGTGGCCCTTCGCGCGCGTCCACTGCCCGTCGTGACGCTGATGATCTCGCGCCGACACGTCGTTGGCGATCGTGTAACCGAGGACCACGCTCAACGCCTTCGCCGCCGGAACGTCCTTGCACGGTTGACCGATGACGACCGCGAGTTCACCCTCGAAGTGCACCTCGTTCGAGGTGGGAGGCAAGACGATCGGGGCACCCGGGCCAACTATGGACGTGTTTGGCTTGAGGAAGATCACGGGGTCCGCGGGAGCCTCTCCGCCCATCTCCGCGATGTGATCTGCATAATTCTTGCCGATGCAGATCACCTTGCTGGCGAGAATCGGAGCCAGCAGACGAACATCGGCGAGCGGCCAACTTCGGCCGGTAAATGTGGGGTTCCCGAACGGGTGCTCCGCAATTTCCTTGGCGACGAGGGCATCCTCTTCACCTTCGATACTGACGAACGCAACACCATCGGGACTGGCAATTCGACCAAGACGCATGCCGGCCAGTCTATCGGGGTGCCGGAAACGACTGACGCGCGCAAGCCGAAAGGCTTACGCGCGTCAGTCTCGTGAAAGAATTCCTTACAGCGCTGCAGTGATCCGGTCGCCGATCTCCGTTGTGGAGATGGGACCTTCGCCGCGGGTAGCCAGGTCGGCAGCGACCACAGCCTCGACCCGAGCGGCGTCGTCCTCGCGTCCGAGATGGCGAAGAAGCAGTGCGGCCGAGAGGATCGCGGCGGTGGGATCAGCGATTCCCTTGCCGGCGATGTCCGGAGCACTGCCGTGAACGGGCTCGAACATCGACGGGTTGGTACCCGAGGCATCGATGTTTCCGCTTGCGGCCAAACCGATGCCACCGGTTACGGCGCCGGCGAGGTCGGTGATGATGTCACCGAAGAGGTTGTCCGTGACGATCACGTCGAAGCGCGACGGGTCGGTGACCATGTAGATCGTGGCCGCGTCGATGTGGCAGTACGCGGTTTCGACGTCCGGGAACTCGGCACCGACGGTCTCGATTGCACGCGTCCAGATTGCGCCCGCGTTGGAGAGCACGTTGGTCTTGTGAATCAAGGTGAGGTGCTTGGACCGGGTCTGCGCCAAGGCAAATGCGTAACGCACCACGCGCTCGGCACCGAACCAGGTATTGATCGACACCTCGGTCGCGATCTCGTGATCGGTGCCGACGCGGATCGCTCCACCGTTTCCGGTGTACGGACCCTCGGTGCCTTCACGAACCACGACGAAGTCGATCTCCGGCTGCGCCGCCAACGGCGACAGCGCACCCGGATACAGCTGTGCGGGGCGAAGATTCACGTGATGATCGAGCTGGAAGCGCATGTTCAGCAGCAGACCACGCTCGAGGACGCCGGGTGCGACGATCCGCGGATCA
>NZ_LVCT01000241.1:0-17895 GCF_001647205.1 Rhodococcus sp. EPR-134 | reverse complement strand
ACCGAGATCGTATTCGGTGGTTTCCAGATCCGGAACCAACTTGCCGAGCACCTTGAGCGCTTCGGCTGTGACCTCGACGCCGATTCCGTCACCCGGAATGACCGCAAGCTTCATGGAGTCCTCATCTCAGTAGAACTGTGCGCCTTTATCAACCGCGGGCGGTTGATAAAGGCGCACAGCAAAAACAATCAGGAAAGGTCGACCTGGGCGACGCGAGCGTCGAGCTGCGAGACGATTGCCTCGACCTCGGCGTCACCGACGACGCGATCGACGCGCAAGATGACAGTTGCGCCTTCGCCTTCGGCATCCTGGCTCAGTGCTGCTGCGAGGATGTCGACGCCCGCGTTTCCGAGGACGGTGCCGAGGACACCGAGAACGCCCGGGCGATCGCTGTAGTGAACGACGATGTTGTGGCCCTCGGCGCGCAGGTCGAAGCTGCGTCCGTTGATGTTGACGATCTTCTCGACCTGCTGCAGACCGGTGAGTGCGCCCGTGACCGACGTGACCGTGCCGTCCGCGGCAACTGCACGCACCTCGACCGCGCTGCGGTGAGCAAGAGCCTCCGAGTGCTTCTCGACCGACACGGTCACGCCGCGCTGCTCGGCCAGTGCCGGAGCGTTGACGAACGTGACGGCCTCATCGCTGCTGGCGGAGAACACGCCGCGCAGTGCAGCCAGGCCGAGGATGTCGACGGTTTCGGCAGACAGCTCGCCGGTGGCGACAACCTGCACGGTCTGCACAGCTTCGGGCGACAACGTCGCAGCGAGGAGACCGAGCTTGCGGACGAGCTCGAGCCACGGAGCAACTTCTTCGCCCACGGGGCCGCCGGAGACGTTGACAGCCTCGGGAACGAATTCGCCTGCCAGAGCGAGGAGAACACTCTTGGCCACGTCGATGCCTGCGCGGTCCTGAGCCTCGGACGTCGATGCTCCGAGGTGCGGGGTGACAACGACGTTGTCGAGCTCGAAAAGCTTGGAATCGGTGCACGGCTCGGTGCTGAACACGTCGAGACCGGCGCCTCGGACCTTGCCGGAGACGAGTGCGTCGTAGAGCGCATCTTCGTCGATCAGACCACCGCGAGCGGCGTTGACGATGATGACGCCGTCCTTGGCCTTGGCGAGGCGCTCGGCGTTGATCAGGCCGGCCGTTTCCTTGGTCTTGGGCAGGTGCACGGAGATGAAGTCGGCGCGCTCGACGAGCTCGTCGATGGTGACCAGTTCGATGCCGAGCTGCGCTGCGCGCGCTGCGGGCAGGTAGGGGTCGTACGCGATGATCGTGGTCTCGAACGCAGCGAGACGCTGCGCGAAGAGCTGGCCGATGCGGCCGAGTCCGACAACGCCGACAGTCTTGCCGAGGATCTCGACACCGTTGAACTTGCTTCGCTTCCAGGTGTTCTCACGCAGAGTCTTGTCTGCTGCGGGAATCTGGCGAGCGGTCGACATGAGGAGCGCGACAGCGTGCTCGGCAGCGGAGTGAATGTTGGAGGTCGGTGCGTTGACGACCATCACGCCGCGCTCGGTGGCTGCGGGGATCTCGACGTTGTCCAGGCCGACACCGGCGCGGCCGATGATCTTCAGCTTGGTGCCGGCAGCCAGAACCTCGGCGTCGACGGTAGTGGCGGAACGGACGAGAATCGCGTCGGCCTCGGGTACCGCGGCGAGCAGCGCCGGGCGGTCGGGTCCGTCGACCCAACGCACCTCCACACCGTCACCGAGCGCCTCGACTGTGGACGGCGCGAGCTTGTCGGCGATCAGAACAACGGGACGGCCAGGCTGGCTCACGTGCAAACTCCCTGATTAGGTGGGTGTGAAGGTGGTTTAACCACCGATAGTTTAGTGCGCGCTCACTTGGAATCCACAACGCGGTAGGCAATACCACATAGTGGACACTTTCGCGGGCAAATTCTCGACGGAATATGAATCCGGACTCAGACGACCCGGAAAACGACTCCGGCCCAATGCCGCGCTGGTTCAACGTAATTGAACCGGCGCGGCATCAGGCCAGTGGAGACGTGGAGCGTGAAACTGCGAATTACGCGGTTTCGGTGATCGGACGATCGACCCAGCTCATCAGGTCGCGCAGCTTCTTGCCGGTGACCTCGATGGGGTGCTCGGCGTTGGCCTTGCGCAGGCCCTCGAGCTCGGTGTTGCCGTTCTCGACGTTGGCAACCAGACGACGGGTGAACTCGCCGGACTGGATGTCGGCCAGGATCGCCTTCATGCGCTCCTTGGTGTCGGCGTCGATGACGCGCGGGCCGGAGAGGTATCCACCGAACTCAGCGGTGTCGGACACCGAGTAGTTCATGCGGGCGATGCCACCCTCGTACATGAGGTCGACGATGAGCTTGAGCTCGTGCAGAACCTCGAAGTACGCCATCTCGGGTGCGTAGCCGGCCTCGACCATGACCTCGAAACCGGTCTTGACCAGTTCCTCGGTGCCGCCGCAGAGCACGGCCTGCTCGCCGAAGAGGTCCGTCTCGGTCTCTTCCTTGAACGTGGTCTTGATGACGCCTGCGCGGGTTCCGCCGATGCCCTTGGCGTAGGACAGAGCAAGAGCCTGGCCTTCACCCTTGGGATCCTGGTCGATGGCGATGAGCGCGGGAACGCCCTTGCCGTCGACGAACTGACGACGCACCAGGTGGCCGGGGCCCTTGGGGGCGACCATGCCGACGGTGACGAACTCCGGAGCCTTGATCAGGTCGAAGTGAATGTTCAGGCCGTGACCGAAGAACAGCGCGTCGCCGTCCTTGAGGTTCGGCTCGATGTCATTGGTGAAAATACTCGCCTGAGCGGTGTCAGGTGCGAGCACCATGATGACGTCGGCCCACTCGGAAACCTCTGCCGGCGTACCGACCGTCAGCCCCTGCTCTTCAGCCTTCTCACGCGACTTCGAGCCTTCCTTGAGGCCGATGCGCACATCGACGCCCGAGTCACGCAGGCTCAGCGAATGGGCGTGGCCCTGGCTTCCGTAGCCGATCACAGCAACCTTGCGGCCCTGAATGATCGACAGATCGGCATCGTCGTCGTAGAACATCTCGACTGCCACAGTTCTCAACCTCTCCTTGGATTTTTACGTGTCTAAAAGTACTAGCGGGTGGCCGTGATCGACTTCGGCCCTCGACCGACTGCCACGACCCCGGACTGAACGATCTCCCGGATACCGTACGGATCAAGCATCCGCAGCAGTGCATCCAGCTTGGACCGAGTACCGGTCGCCTCGATGGTGACGGACTCCGGAGAGACGTCGATCACCTTGGCGCGGAACAGGTTCACCGTTTCGATGACCTGCGTGCGCACGCTTGCATCAGCGCGCACCTTGATGAGCACGAGCTCGCGAGCGACGGATGCTTCACCGTCCTGCTCGACGATCTTGATGACGTTGATCAGCTTGTTGAGCTGCTTCGTCACCTGCTCGAGAGGGAACTCGTCGACCGTGACGACGATGGTCATACGTGAGATCTCGGGGATCTCGGTTCCGCCCACCGCAAGGGATTCGATGTTGAATCCGCGGCGGGAGAAAAGTGCGGAGACGCGAGCCAGCACGCCTGGCTTGTCCTCGACGAGAACACTGAGGGTGTGACTGGTGCTCACTTCTGATCCTCCCCTGTGCCCGCGGCGGGTCCGGCTTGCTCGCGTGACATGGCTTCGTGGATGACGGCGGGCTCGGCAACTGCCTCGTCGTCGTCGAACAGCGGCCGGATGCCCCGGGCCGCCATGATTTCGTCGTTGCTCGTTCCGGCAGCGACCATCGGCCACACCTGTGCGTCGGCGGTGACGATGAAGTCGATCACGACAGGCTTGTCGTTGATGGACTGCGCCTCACGGATCGCAGCTTCGACATCTTCTTCACGCTCGACACGAATTCCGTGGCAGCCCAATGCTTCTGCGAGCTTCACGAAGTCCGGGATGCGGATGGCGCCGTGCGTTCCGAGGTTGGTGTTGGAGTAGCGCTCTTCGTAGAAGAGTGTCTGCCACTGGCGCACCATGCCGAGGTTGCCGTTGTTGATGAGGGCAACCTTGATCGGAATACCTTCGAGTGCGCAGGTTGCGAGTTCCTGATTGGTCATCTGGAAGCAGCCGTCGCCGTCGATCGCCCACACCTCGGTGTCGGGCATGCCCATCTTGGCGCCCATGGCTGCGGGAACCGCGTACCCCATGGTGCCGAGCCCGCCCGAGTTGAGCCACGTGCGCGGCTTCTCGTAGCCGACGAACTGCGCGGCCCACATCTGGTGCTGACCGACGCCGGCGCAGTAGATGGCATCCGGTCCGGCGAGCTTGCCGACGGTCTGGATCACGTACTCCGGGCTCAGCTGACCGTCGGTGGGACGGTCGTAGCTCAGCGGGTACGTACGACGGATGTCGTTCAGGTACGCCCACCACTCGGTGAGGTCGAACGTGGTGCCCGTGGCCATGTCGGCACGGATCGCCTCGATGAGTTCGGTGATGACCTCTTTGCAGTCGCCCACGATCGGGACGTCCGCGTAGCGGTTCTTGCCGATCTCGGCCGGGTCGATGTCGGCATGGATGACCTTGGCGTCGGGCGCGAAGGAATTCAGCTGACCGGTCACGCGGTCGTCGAAACGCGCACCGAGGGTGATCAGTAGATCGCTACGCTGCAGAGCGGCGACTGCGGCAACGGTGCCGTGCATTCCCGGCATACCGCAGTTGAGGTCGTGACTGTCCGGGAACGCGCCGCGGGCCATCAGCGTGGTGACGACGGGGATACCGGTCAGCTCGGCCAATTCGAGCAGCTCCGGCGAGGAGTCGGACTTGATGACGCCGCCACCGACGTACAGAACCGGCGACTTGGCGTCGGCGATCAGACGTGCAGCTTCACGAACCTGCTTGCCGTGCGGCTTGGTGACCGGGCGGTAGCCCGGCAGACGCATCTCCGGCGGCCACGAGAACGTGGTCTGCGACTGCAGGATGTCCTTGGGGATATCGACCAGGACGGCGCCGGGGCGACCGCTGGCCGCGAGGTAGAAGGCCTCGGCCATGATGCGCGGGATGTCGATCGCGTCGGTGATCAGGAAGTTGTGCTTGGTGACCGGCATCGTGATGCCTGAGATGTCGGCTTCCTGGAAGCCGTCGGTACCGATCAGCGAGCGCGCCACCTGTCCGGTGATCGCCACGATCGGAACGGAGTCCATCTGCGCGTCGGCCAGCGGCGTGACCAGGTTGGTCGCACCGGGACCCGAGGTAGCCATGCAGACGCCGACCTTGCCGGTCGCCTGGGCGTAACCGGTGGCAGCGTGGCCTGCACCCTGCTCGTGGCGCACGAGCACGTGGCGAACCTTGACCGAATCGAAGAGTGGGTCGTAAACCGGGAGCACGGCACCGCCGGGAATGCCGAATACCGTGTCGACCTCGAGCTCTTCGAGGGCTCGAACCACAGACTGCGCGCCGGTTACCCGCTCAGGCGGGAGCTGGCGACGGTTGGCCGTCTGGGTTGCGGCAGCCGCGGTTGTCGGGCTCGGTGTCCCTGACTTGCGCGGCGTGGGTTGAGGCCGTGCTGTTGGTGCGCTCACTGGGAAATCCTCTGATTCTGGCTCCGGGCAACAAAAAACCCCCGTCAGCATCTGCTGAGCGAGGGTGGCGCGTCGTTATCTGGTGAGTTGAAAAATCGACTCAGGCGACGACGCGCCGGCCGATTACGAGCAACTCATTCTGTTTCACGCACTCGACAGTAGAGGCGCTAGTCGCGAACGGCAAACTTGGTGAGTCGACCGTCCCAGAATCTGAGATACATCGGCTGCAATGCGAAGATGTAGAGGTGTCAACTTCGCAGCAGCCCGTGCCACCGGCTCAATCATCCCACACGCCGAAACCACTTCGGCACGTCATCCGCATTTCGCAGCTCGCTTACATGGCGTGCGCGTTCCTTCTGTTCGCGGTCAGCTTCCCGATCTTCGGGTGGCCCGTCGCCTTCAGCTGGTTGCTGATCCTTCCGATCATCGCCGTCTATCTCGTCGCGCGACTGCGCACCACCGTCAGCCCTGACGGCCTCGAGGTCCGCTCGACGTTCTCCAAGCGCACCCTCGCCTGGGACGACGTCAAGGGTTTCCGCTTCCCGAAGCGGAGTTGGGCGCGCGCGGAACTCACCGACGGAACCGAGGTGACCCTGCCTGCGGTCAGCTTCGTCAGGCTTCCCGAGATCGCGATCGCCAGCGGCGGCCGCATCACCGATCCCTACGCATCCGCCGCAGAAGCCTTCGCCGCCAAGGAAGCCGAAGAGGAAGAAGCAGCTGCAGAAGCAGAAGCAGAATCCGAGCTCGTCGAGAACACACAGGACCAGCCCGAAGAGAAGCGCCCGTAGCACGCGAGTAGCGTTGAAAGGCCCTCGCTTCTATTTGAGTGGACCAGCAACGATCACATAAGGAACACGCCCATGCCCCCGTTGAGGTCACGCACCACCACCATCGGACGTAATGCTGCCGGAGCCCGATCCCTGTGGCGCGCCACAGGAATGACGGATTCCGACTTCGGAAAGCCGATCGTCGCCGTAGCGAACTCGTACACCCAGTTCGTACCCGGCCACGTGCATCTCAAGAACGTGGGCGAGATCGTTGCCGAGGCCATCAGTGCGGCCGGCGGCGTCGCTCGTGAGTTCCACACCATCGCAGTCGACGACGGCATCGCAATGGGCCACGGCGGAATGCTCTACTCGCTCCCGAGCCGCGAGATCATCGCCGACTCGGTCGAGTACATGGCAAACGCCCACACAGCCGACGCACTGGTGTGTATCTCCAACTGCGACAAGATCACTCCCGGCATGCTCAACGCTGCAATGCGTCTCAACATCCCGACCGTCTTCGTCTCCGGTGGTCCGATGGAGGCCGGTAAGGCAGTGGTCGTCGGCGGCGTGGCCCAAGCCCCCACCGACCTCATCACCGCGATCTCCGCCTCTGCCAACGATGCCGTGTCCGACGAGGGCCTCGACGAGGTCGAGCGCAGCGCGTGCCCGACATGCGGGTCCTGCTCCGGAATGTTCACCGCCAATTCCATGAACTGCCTGACGGAGGCCCTCGGCCTCGCATTGCCGGGCAACGGCTCCACGCTGGCAACTCACAAGGCTCGTCACGCACTCTTCTCTCGTGCGGGCACCACCGTGGTCGAGGCTGCCCTCAAGTACTACCGCGACGGCGACGAGTCGGTGCTGCCACGCAACATCGCGACCCCGGCAGCGTTCCGCAACGCGATGGCTCTCGACGTCGCCATGGGCGGTTCCACCAACACCGTCCTGCACACGCTGGCTGCGGCGCAGGAAGGCGAGGTCGACTTCGACCTCGACACCATCGACGCGATCAGCCGAAAGGTTCCGTGCCTGTCCAAGGTCTCTCCCAACTCGGACTACCACATGGAAGACGTCCACCGCGCCGGCGGAATCCCCGCCCTGCTCGGTGAGCTTCGCCGCGGCGGACTCCTCGAAACCGACGTGTCCACCGTGCACACCAAGAGCTTCGACCAGTGGCTCGACGACTGGGACATCCGCTCCGGCAAGGCAACCGACGAGGCAATCGAACTCTTCCACGCGGCTCCCGGCGGCGTGCGCACCATCGAACCGTTCTCCACGGACAACCGTTGGTCTGCCCTCGACACCGATGCGGCCGGCGGCTGTATCCGCGACGTCGAGAACGCCTACACCGTCGAAGGCGGCTTGGTTGTCCTGCGTGGCAACATCGCACTCGACGGCGCAATCCTCAAGACGGCCGGCATCGACGAGGAACTGTTTTCCTTCCAGGGCCCGGCGCTCGTCGTCGAATCCCAAGAAGAAGCCGTCTCGGTCATCTTGCAGAAGAAGATCAAGGCCGGCGACGTTCTCGTCGTGCGTTACGAAGGCCCCAAGGGCGGCCCCGGCATGCAGGAAATGCTGCACCCCACTGCCTTCCTCAAGGGCGCAGGCCTCGGTAAGGAATGCGCACTGATCACCGACGGTCGTTTCTCGGGCGGAACCTCCGGGCTGTCCATCGGTCACATCTCCCCCGAGGCTGCCGCAGGCGGAATCATCGGTCTCGTCCAGAACGGCGATCAGGTTCGCATCGACGTCGCCTCGCGCACGCTCGAGATCCTGGTCGACGACGACGTCCTCGCCGAGCGACGCGCGAAGATGGAGGCCTCGGAGCGCCCGTGGCAGCCGGTCGATCGTCAGCGCACCGTGACGACAGCACTGCGCGCCTACGCCGCTCTGGCAACGTCCGCCGACAAGGGCGCGGTTCGCTACGTTCCGTAAGTTCTGCCACGAATCGAAAAAGATCCCCGGCCGCCTTTCGGCCGGGGATCTTTTCTGTAAGCGTGCGTGCGGCTCGAGACGCGCGTAGCCGATGTGACAGTCACACAAGGTTTTCGGGCAGTCGGACGTGCGGCAACCAACTCAGCTCCACGAGAATGCTCGCCAACGGGCCACGGCAGAGGGTCGACAGAGTCGGGTTCATGTCACCTCGGAGAAGAACGCGGGACCGACTGCGTCCGAACACGCCATACTTCCTCCGGTGTTGTATGAGCTTGAACCACAACCCAATCCGATCATCCCGTCGCCGACACACTCTGCCACGACGCGTGATCGACGCTCGACCGGATCCAGGTACGCGGTGGTCCTCTCCCCTGTCGCCCCGATACGGGTGAAATGGGACGTGCCGGCACAGCGACAATGCAACTCATCGACAGCAAGACCGACCGACAGGTACCGAATAGTCGGGCGACACGCGGAGCACCAACGGAACGATATGAGCTATCAGACATTTCAGACCGAATCGCGCGTCCGGCTCGTGAGCGAATTCACTTGGACGTAGGGTTTCAGACACCAGCTGATCAATTCAGATACATGAGGGGGGATGACTTTCAGTCAGGTGATCATTTCGGTCAGTTCGAGCGAGCCGACTTGCACACGGCGCTCACCAGTGGTTCCCTCATCAGGTCGCTGAGACGCACATCACAACGACGACAGTCAGCCACCGCCCGTCACCCACAAGGTCGACGGGAAACAACCAAGGAGCAATACATGCCCGGAGTCGGCATATGGCGCACCAAATCCGTCGAGCAATCGATCGCGGACACCGACGAGCCTGAGACAAAGCTCAAGAAGGAACTGACCGCGAAGGACCTCACGGTATTCGGAGTCGCCGTCGTCATCGGCGCAGGCATCTTCACGCTGACTGCTCGAACCGCAGGCAATGTCGCAGGACCCTCCATTTCACTGGCATTCGTTCTCGCTGCCATCGCCTGTGGCCTCGCCGCGCTGTGTTACGCGGAGTTCGCCTCCACCGTCCCCGTCGCAGGCAGCGCATACACGTTCTCCTACGCCACGTTCGGGGAGTTCGCCGCCTGGATCATCGGCTGGGACCTCATTCTCGAGTTCGCTCTCGCGTCCGCCGTCGTCGGCAAGGGCTGGTCGCTGTACCTCGGCAACGTCATCGGGGCCAGCGGAAGCACCACCGCCCACATCGGTTCGATCAGCTTCGACTGGGGCGCTCTGCTCATCATCGGCGCGATCACGCTGATCCTCGCGATCGGCACCAAGGTTTCCTCGCGAGTCTCCGCAATCATCACCGCGATCAAGATCGCAGTAGTCCTGCTCGTCATCGTCGTGGGCGCGTTCTACATCAAGAAGGAGAACTACTCCCCCTTCATCCCGCCGTCCGAAGGAACCGAGAGTTCTGCAAGCGGAATCCATCAGACCTTGTTCTCCTGGCTGACCGGCGCAGGCGGAAGCAGCTACGGCGCTTACGGATTGCTCGCAGCCGCCAGCCTCGTGTTCTTTGCCTTCATCGGTTTCGACGTCGTCGCCACCACCGCCGAGGAAACCAAGAACCCGCAGAAGTCGTTGCCGCGAGGAATCTTCGGCTCGCTCGCCATCGTCACGGTTCTCTACGTTGCCGTCACGCTCGTACTGACCGGCATGGTCAAGTACACCGAACTCAAGGACGGCAGTCCGCTGGTCGGCGATTCCAGCGCCACCCTCGCAACCGCATTCGAGGCCAACGGAATCGGTTGGGCACAAACCGCCATCAACTTCGGTGGCCTGGCCGGCCTCACGACAGTTGTCATGGTCATGATGCTCGGCCAGACCCGCGTCCTCTTCGCCATGTCCCGTGACGGACTCATGCCGCGCAGCCTGGCCAAGACCAACGCCAAGGGCATCCCGATGCGCATCACGTTGATCGTCGGTGGCATCGTCGCCGTCCTGGCAGCCTTCTTCCCGATGGGCACGCTCGAAGAGATGGTCAACATCGGAACGCTGTTCGCCTTCGTCCTGGTTTGTGTCGGTGTCATCGTCCTTCGCCGCACCCGCCCCGACCTGCCGCGCGGATTCCGCGTCCCGCTGGTGCCGTTCGTTCCGATCGTCGCCGTGCTCGCCTGCGGTTGGCTGATGCTCAACCTCTCGGTCGAGACCTGGATCCGGTTCCTCGTCTGGATGGCCATCGGTGTGCTCGTGTACTTCGCCTACGGTCACCGCAAGTCGGTCCTCGGTCGCAAACTCAAGGACGGAACCGCCATCCCGTCCGCGAACGCCGACCCGGTACTCGTCAAGGACTGATCCTTCATAAACAAACCGCCGCTCTCCGATTCGGAGAGCGGCGGTTCGTTTTGTTCGACGGCGCGAGTATCAGATGAGCGGATTGGCACCGTTCAGGAAGATCCAGGTGCAGACGCCGGCAGCGATACCGAGGATCAAAACCACGAGCGATCCGATAAACGGACGAGTTGCCCAGCCACGACGACCGTCGAGCGCAATACGACCTGGTCCCGTCAAAATGATGACGCCCGCACAGATTCCGAGCAGCATCTCGTACTCGGTCCCGGCCGGGGCGAAGTACTCCAGGCCGGGTGCGCTCGCCTGACGCAGCGCCCACGCATTGATCATCACCGCCAGAACCGACGCTGCCGCAACGGGAGTCAGCAACCCGAGGATCAGGAGTGCGCCACCTGCGACTTCACCGACGGCGCCGAGTATCGCCATCCACTTCGCCTGCTGGAACCCGGCGTCCGCCAGCATCGACTCGAACCCGTTCAGCCCCGGCCCGTTCCAGATACCGGTCAACTTCTGCAGACCGTGCACCAACGCAGTTCCACCGACGGCCAATCGCAGTGCAAGCAACCCGAGGTCGAGAGTGCCTCGGCCCCGCGGAGACTCAGTTGTACCTGCCACGGCTTCGGCGGTGGGGACGGCGGCGATCGGAGCGTCGTACGCCGTCTCACGCTCGAGAGCCACGGTCGGCTGATCCGCGCCAGGTGCTCGGTATGTCGGTATCTGTTCGGTCAGGGAGTTGGCGTTCGTGGAACCGAAATCGAGATCGTCGTCGGTCCGCGGCAACGGATTCTTGGCGCTCACCGTCGGAAATTTTTCGGTGGGCGAATCATACGGACTGGACACATTGCCCGTCGGCTTGTCCGCATCCGACAACTCGCTGGGATCTTTTCGCTCGTCAGTCACGTAGGTGAGCCTATGACCGATTCACGAACTCGACGGGGAACCTTGGTCCGGCGTGGCGGCATCTGCCGTGCATTACGTAACGTCTTGGGCATGACTACGGGTAGGCATGCAGCGCTGGGCGCACTGGCGCTGGTGCTCGGGACATCGTTGCTCGCAGGTTGCGCCGACTTCGACGAATCGACTGCCTCGCCGTTCACACCCGAACCGACCAACCAGGCCAGCGCGGAAGTGCAGCCGGAGAACCCGCCGCCGTCGACCACGCCGCCGGCGCCGCGGACCGGCCCCCTCGGACCGTGTCAGGATGCCGACACCGCCGTGATCGCAACCTGTCTCGACACCACGGGTGGGCTCGTCACACTCCCGGACGGGAACTCCGGACTGGTTGCCGAACGGCGGACCGGCCGGATCATGCAGGTAGCTCCCAACACGACACCGGTCGAGGTAGCCAAGATCGACGTCGACGGCAGCGGTGACGGCGGCCTGCTCGACATCGCACTCTCCCCCACGTTTGTCGAAGACAACCTGATCTATGCCTACGTCACCACCGGAACGGACAACCGGGTGGTCCGCATCGCTCCGGGTGACACCGCCAAGGAAGTACTCGGTGGAATCCCGCGCGGCGCGAGCGGCAACGGCGGGTCACTTGAGTTCGCGGCCCCGGACCAGCTCATGGTTCTGACAGGCGATACCGGAAACCCCGCGGTTGCTCAGGATCCCGCCTCGTTGGCGGGGAAACTCTTGCGGGTCCGATCGCTGACACCCAACGCTGCGCCGCCTCGCCCGGAAGTTGTTCTGTCCGGAATCGGAAACGGCGGCGGCGTGTGCGTCGATCCGGGAATCGCGACGTGGGTCACGGACCGAACCACTCTCGAGGATCGCCTCCAACGCGTCGGCGCCGACGGCACGGTGACATCCCCCGCGTGGACGTGGCCCGACCGACCCGGAGTCGGCGGGTGCATCGCGGCGCAGGGAGTGGTAGCTGTCGCGCTGGGGGCCGGCAAAGCGATCTCGGCGCTGGCCGCAGATCCAGGAACAGGTGCCGTCACGACCGCGCCGTCGGCAGTGGCGAAAGACACGTACGGCCAGCTGGGCGGTTTGGCACTCGGATCCGACGGTTTGATGTGGGCGAGCACGATAAACAAAACCGCGGGCGAGCCGGGTCCGAACGACGACAAGGTGGTCAAGATCCCGATGCCGAGTGGCAGCGGCGGGATCGACTGAGCCGCCATGTCTGTTCGGTCACGGATCCCGTGACCGAACATGCACAGATGCGTACTCTTTTGTTAGCGGGGCTAAACACCACGCATTTGCCAGGACCGGTTGGCCCAACCACGACAAAGGAGTCGGCATGAAGGCAATCCAGTACACGAGAATCGGCGCAGAACCCGAACTCACGGAGATTCCCAAACCCGAGCCCGGTCCAGGTGAAGTGCTCCTGGAAGTCACCGCTGCCGGCGTCTGCCACTCGGACGACTTCATCATGAGCCTGCCCGAGGAGCAGTACACCTACGGCCTTCCTCTCACGCTCGGCCACGAGGGCGCCGGCCGGGTCGCCGCCGTCGGCGAGGGCGTCGAAGGGCTCGACATCGGAACCAATGTCGTCGTCTACGGACCCTGGGGCTGTGGCAGCTGTTGGCACTGCTCGCAAGGACTCGAAAACTACTGTTCTCGAGCAAAAGAACTCGGCATCAATCCTCCTGGTCTCGGTGCACCCGGCGCGTTGGCCGAATTCATGATCGTCGATTCACCTCGCCACCTCGTCCCGATCGGCGACCTCGATCCGGTCAAGACGGTGCCGCTGACCGACGCCGGTCTGACTCCGTATCACGCGATCAAGCGTTCACTGCCGAAACTTCGCGGTGGCTCGTACGCCGTCGTCATCGGTACCGGCGGTCTCGGCCATGTCGCCATCCAACTCCTCCGCCACCTCTCGGCAGCAACCGTCATCGCACTCGACGTGAGCGCGGACAAGCTCGAACTGGCAACCAAGGTAGGCGCTCACGAAGTGGTTCTGTCCGACAAGGACGCGGCCGAGAACGTCCGCAGTATCACCGGAAGTCAGGGCGCCGCACTGGTTCTCGACTTCGTCGGCTATCAGCCCACCATCGACACCGCGATGGCTGTCGCCGGCGTCGGATCGGACGTCACTATCGTCGGGATCGGCGACGGGCAGGCCCATGCCAAAGTCGGGTTCTTCCAAAGTCCTTACGAGGCTTCTGTGACTGTTCCGTACTGGGGTGCCCGCAACGAGCTGATCGAATTGATCGACCTGGCGCACGCCGGCATCTTCGACATCGCGGTGGAGACCTTCAGTCTCGACAACGGCGCCGAAGCGTATCGACGACTGGCCGCCGGAACGCTCAGCGGCCGCGCGGTTGTGGTCCCTGGTCTGTAGACCGACAGCGGCAAAACGACAGCGAAAAACACTGATGCCCGGCCGAATTCGATTCGGCCGGGCATCAGTGTCAGAAATTCAGTGTGCGCTAGCTGCACGCCTCGATGACAAGTTCCTTCACACGAGCCGCGTCTGCCTGTCCACGAGTGGCCTTCATGACGTCGCCGACGATCTTTCCGGCGGCCTGCACCTTGCCACTGCGAATCTTGTCCGCGATGTCGGGGTTCGCTGCGAGCGCTTCGTCGACGGCTGCCTTGAGCTTGGTTTCGTCACGTTCGACGACCAACTCCGGGTGGGCCGCGACAACCTGCTCCGGGTCACCCTCGCCGTCGAGGACGTGATCGACGACCTGGCGAGCCACTTTGTTGTTGAGCTTGCCGCTGTCGATGAGAGCTACGACCTGGGCAACCTGCGCCGGGGTGATCGGCAGAGCGCCGAGTTCGACGCCACGGGTGTTCGCCTGCTGTGACAGGTAGGACAGCCACCAGGAGCGCGCTGCCTCGGGCGAAGCACCGGCCTCGGTGGTAGCGATCACCAGATCGATGGCACCGGCGTTGACGAGGTCGCGCATGACTTCGTCGGAGATTCCCCAGTCCTTCTGGATCCGCGCACGGCGAATCCAGGGAAGCTCCGGCAAGGTACCGCGCAGTTCTTCGACCCACTCGGCGCTCGGAGCGACGGGCTCGAGATCCGGTTCCGGGAAGTAGCGGTAGTCCTCGGCCGTCTCCTTCCGGCGTCCCGCGGCGGTGGTGCCGTCGCCTTCCTGGAAATGGCGGGTCTCCTGGATGACCTCACCGCCGGCGTCGAGAACTGCTGCCTGACGGCGCATTTCGTAGCGAACTGCGACCTCGAGGCTCTTGAGGGAGTTGACGTTCTTGGTCTCGGTGCGGGTCCCCAGTTCGGTGGAACCGATCGGCATGAGGGAGATGTTGGCGTCGCAGCGCATCGATCCCTGGTCCATGCGGACGTCGGAGACGTCGAGGGACTTCAGCAGATCACGAAGCGCCGTGACGTACGCGCGAGCAACCTCGGGGGCGCGCTCACCGGCACCGTGGATGGTCTTGGTGACGATCTCCACCAAGGGAACGCCCGCACGGTTGTAGTCGAGCAGCGAATGGCTGGCACCGTGAATACGACCGGTAGCGCCACCCACGTGGAGGGACTTACCGGTGTCCTCCTCCATGTGGGCGCGCTCGATCTCGACGCGCCACGTCGTGCCGTCGTCGAGGATCACGTCGAGGTATCCCTCGGTTGCGATCGGCTCGTCGTACTGGGAGATCTGGTAGTTCTTCGGCTGATCCGGGTAGAAGTAGTTCTTGCGTGCGAATCGGCCCCACGGCGTGATGGAGCAGTTGAGCGCAAGGCCGATCCGGATCGCGGACTCGACAGCGGCTGCGTTCACCACCGGCAACGAACCGGGCATGCCCAGACAGACCGGGCACACCTGGGTATTGGGTTCGGCACCGAACTCGGTGGGGCACGGGCAGAACATCTTGGTCGCGGTGCCGAGTTCTACGTGCACCTCCATACCCATCACAGGCTCGTACTTGGTCAGTACTTCGTCGTAATCGAGGATGTCGGGCGCATCGACAGCAGTCATGGTGATCAGTTTATGCGTCTGCGGCTCAGCCGAAGAATGCGGCTGCCTCCTCGTAGCGCTCCTTGGGCACCGTCTTGAGTTTGCGGGTCGCCTCGGCGAGCGGAACGAGGTCGATGGACGTTCCGTGCAACGCGACCATCTGACCGAAATCTCCGCGGTGAGCTGCATCGGTGGCATGAACGCCGAAGCGAGTGGCGAGGATGCGGTCGTGCGGCGTCGGGGTGCCACCGCGCTGAATGTGCCCGAGGACGGTGGTGCGAACTTCCTTGCCGATCCGGCGCTCGATCTCGTTTCCGAGCTGCTGCGCGACACCGGTGAAGATCTTGTGGCCGAACTCGTCTATGCCACCTTCGCGCAGGGTCATCGACGCGGGATCGGGCATCGCACCTTCAGCCACGACGCAGATGAAGTGGGAGTCGCCACGCTGGAAGCGCTTCTTGACCATCGCGCACACCTCGTCGACGTCGAACGGCTGTTCCGGAACCAGAGTCAGGTGTGCCCCCGACGCCAGCCCGGCCTGCAGCGCGATCCAGCCCGCATGCCGGCCCATGACCTCGACGAGCATGACGCGCTGGTGCGATTCGGCCGTGGTGTGGAGCCTGTCAATGGCGTCGGTGGCGACAGCCAAGGCGGTGTCGAAACCGAAAGTCACGTCAGTGCAGTCGATGTCGTTGTCGATCGTCTTGGGCACACCGATCACGGGTACGCCACTCTCGGAAAGCCAACTGGCCGCGGTGAGAGTGCCTTCGCCGCCGATCGGGATCAGGACGTCGATCCCGTTGTCGTCGAGAGTCTGCTTGATCTGATCGAGGCCCGCACGGAGTTTGTCGGGGTTCACGCGAGCGGTGCCGAGGATCGTGCCGCCGCGGGTGAGGATGCGGTTGATGCGGTCATCGGAGTCGAGCGGGACCTTGCGGTCCTCGAGCAATCCTCGCCAGCCGTCCCGGAATCCGACCACGGTACTGCCGTAACGACCGGCCGACGTACGTACGACGGCGCGGATGACCGCGTTCAAGCCCGGGCAGTCGCCGCCGCCCGTGAGGATTCCGATTCGCATAGTGCAGCACCTCTCGTGACCGGATTGTGGATCTTGGTGTCCATCTTCCCCCAGTCACCGTATTGCCGCAGGATAGCGGCGTTGCCGAGCCGCAACGCCGAGCCGCACGGGATCACTAACCTGGCGTGACGAGCCCGCTTTCGTACGCCAACACGACTGCCTGGGCGCGATCGCGCAGATCGAGCTTCGACAGCACCTTCCCGACATGGGTCTTGACGGTCTGCTCGGCGACGAACAGCCGCTCGGCGATCTCGACGTTGGACAATCCGCGGGCGATCAGTTCGAGTACCTCGCGCTCACGCGGGGTCAGGGCGTCCAGCGCTGCGGGCCGTGCGCGCGGGGCCGCCCGCCGGCTGGTCACATCGGCAATCAGACGCCGAGTCACCGTCGGCGCCAGCAAAGCCTGCCCTTCGGCAACGACGCGTACCGCCCGAATCAGCTCCTCAGCCGGTGCGTCCTTGAGCATGAAACCGCTCGCTCCGACGCTCAGGGCCTCGTAGACGTAGTCGTCGATGTCGAAAGTGGTGAGCATGAGGACTCGCACCGGTGGTTCCCATCCGGCGGACAGAATCTGGCGGGCAGCGTCGAGTCCGTTCATCTCGGGCATGCGAACATCCATCAAGACCACATCCGGACGCAATCGCGCGACCTCGGCGACGGCGATCTTGCCGTCCGGCGCATCGCCGATCACGCTGATGTCGGGCTGGGCGGAGAGTAGGGCTCCGAACCCTTGTCGAACCATCGCCTGGTCGTCTGCGATGAATACTGTGATGGGCACTCGGACAGCCTAGGCGGGCATCGACGGCAACTCGGCCCGGACCTCGAACCCTCCGTCCTGTCGCCGGTTTGCCAGCAGCATGCCGCCCACCGCCGAAGCCCGCTCGCGCATTCCGCGGATTCCGTTGCCACCAGTGGTTTCCGACGCCGAGTGCTGATTGCCACCCAATGGCGAAGGTCCGTTGTTCACGAGCGCGCTCACCGATTGCGGACCGAAGGCCACGGCGACATCGATGGGTCCGCCTGGCGAATGCCTGGCCGCGTTGGTGATCGACTCCTGAATGATCCGGTAGAGCGCAAGGCCCGTGGATTCCGAGACCGACGCTCGATCACCGTCGACTCGCCACGACACCGGCAAACCGGCACGGGTACTGCCGAGCAACAGTTCGTCCAACTGGTCGACGCCCGGTTGCGGAGCTGTCACCATGTGGTCCCCGTCGCTGCGCAGTACTCCGAGGAGACCACGAATCTCGTTGAGCGCTGCTCGCCCTGTCTCACTTATCGATTCGAATTCGGTTCGGATCTCCGGAGTGACTGCATCGAGTCTGTACGGCGCACTCTGAGCTTGCACGACCACCATCGACATGTGGTGGGCCACGATGTCGTGCAAGTCGCGCGCGATCCGCGCCTTCTCCT
>NZ_LVCT01000240.1:0-3466 GCF_001647205.1 Rhodococcus sp. EPR-134 | reverse complement strand
AGACGACCAGGGCACTCAGCCCGACAGCCCAACCGGCGCCGTCGCTTCCCGGGGCGTTGCCGAGAAAGAGCAGCACCGTGGCGATCCAGGCGACACCGACAACCTGAATGGGCGCCCGCAGACTCACTGCGGCCAGCAACGACATCAGCACGATGATGTGGACGACCTGCCACGGGTAGTCGTAACCGGGAGTGTTGTCGAACACCAACGGGATGATCAGTGCCGACACCGCCGACACCGCCCACCCCAACGGAGCGTTGATCCGGATCAGGACGAACGGAAATGCAGCCAACGCGGCGACGAAGGGCATGATCGGCGGCGAAACATGATGCGTCAGTTGCAGTGTCGGCCAGGCAATCGAATAGAGGATCAGGGTGATCGCTACGGTGACGATGTTCCAGAACTGACCGCGGGCCACGAAACTGGTTGCCCGACGCACTTTCTCCGAATGAACGACCGCCCCGTCGAGGCCGGACAGCATCGACCCGGCGGTGGCGTATGTCGGCGCGGGCACATCCGGTGCACCCTTGTTCTTCCTACGGACCTTGATCACTCGTCAAGCCTATGAAGGCGAACCCCGAAAGTCCTCATACTGCAGAGTGAGATCCCCCTACCTCCGAGGTATCACAGGGGAGGGAATTCTCACCCGAATGCGCGTCGGAGAACCCCTCCACAGAGCGATGACCGCCAGGATTGTCCGTTCATAGCGTGAACGGCATGCGGATCACACGGGTGAAAGACATCTCTCGAAGCGCCGGCACCTGGGCGGCCCTGGCGCTGGCTGCAACGGCAGCGATCACGGTCACTGCCGGAGCGAGCGGAGCCCAGTCGCCGCGCACCGAGAATTCGAACGCATCCAGGGCGATCGCCACCGTGACTACTGCGGATGCCGCTGACGCTGCGACCACCATCCCGGCGGACTTTGCGGCATTCGCCGGTTACACCCCCGCCGTCGTCGACGGATACCTCGCCAATCCCCACGGCGACTGCTCGTCGCCGGTCCCACTTCCCGACGAATTCGACTCGGCCTGCAAAGCGCACGATCTCGGCTACGACCTACTCCGCTACGCGCATTCGCACGGAACGGAACTGGGGCCGTGGGCACGTCAGGCCCTCGACGGTCAGCTCGACCAGCGAATGCATGCCGCGTGTGAAGACCGCACGTCCTTTCTCTCACGAGGGTATTGCTTCGCGATGGCCGATGTAGCCGTCACGGCTGTGAACGGAAACTCCTGGCGCCAAAGCTATCTGACGCCGGTCGCGGAATCGGGATTCGGTTACGGCACGGCCGGTGTTCTGGCAGTCTCCGCCTTCGGCTTCACCCTGATGCGATCGCGGCGCCTCGACCCGTCGAACGAGTTCTCCTACTCCCCGAAAGCGATTGCAGCATGAGCGTTCTGAATGCGTCACGGACCCCCGTCCTCGCCCGAGTCGGGGCGCTCGCACTCCCCCGCGTGTCCACGAGCGTCGCCGTGGCAGCGATGTCCGCCATCTCGCTGGCTCCCGGACTCCTGCCGCGATCAGCCGTACTACAAGGGGTGTTCAGCGGTCTGCTCGTCGCGGCCGGACTACTGGCGATGTGGGCGTTCTCCGCGGTAGCCCGTCGGTTCGTCCCCGACCGGGTCAAGGCCCGATTCGACGAACGTCATTGGCGCATCACCGCGTTCGGGTTGTCGACTGCCGGCACCGCAGTTGCGATGTTCGCCGCCGCCGGTTGGCAGAACTCGTTGCGAGCGGCGATGGGCGCACCGTCTGCCGGACTTCTCCACTGGGCGGAGGCGGGTTGCATTGCAGCACTGACCGCCCTTTCACTCTGGGGCCTCGGGGTCGGACTTTCGAAGGCGCTGCGGTGGATGGGTTTCGCGCGGAGTGTTGGCGCACTGGTCATGGGTGTTCTCGGAGTGCAGTTGGTAGTCGGTCCCGCCGTGTGGAACGGTCTTTCCGATTCGTTCGACAAGTCCAACGCGTACATCGACACCGCTCTGACACAGCCACTTTCGGCCTCCGCGACAGGCAGCTCCGAATCGCTCATCTCGTGGACGTCGATGGGTGCCGAGGGACGCAAGTTCGTCGCAGCAGGCGAAGACTCGGTGCGCGTCTACGCCGGTTTGGATTCGGCACCCGACACTGCATCACGTGCCGCGCTCGCGGTGAGCGAACTCGATCGCGTCGGCGGCTTTACCCGCAACAGCGTCGTAGTGGCCGTTCCGACCGGATCGGGGTGGATCGACACGCATGCAGTCGACGGTATCGAGCAACGGTTCGGCGGCGACGTCGCAATAGTCGGGCAGCAATACTCCGACGCACCCAGTTGGGCGACATTCCTGTTCAGCCGCGACGACGCCGAAGAATCGGCAACCGCTCTGTTCACCGCCGTCGGCAGCCACATTGCCGCTATGCCCGCCGAGGATCGACCGGACCTGTTCCTCTACGGACAGAGCCTCGGCGCCGTCGGCGGCAGCGCCGCACTGTCCGAGGGCAGTCCCATCGTCCCGTGCGACGTGTTGTGGGCAGGTCCCCCGGCCGGCGCGACACGGACGGACGGCGCAACCGTCCTAGCGAACAAGTCTGACCCGGTGGTGTGGTGGTCCCCCGCCCTCGCGACGCAGAAGCCGGATCTGAGCCGTGCCGTGCAAGATGCACCGATCCCGCAGTGGATCCCGGGTGTCACGTTCTTGCAGACCACCGTCGACATGCTCGGTTCGCTCGGTGTCCCCGCCGGTCACGGCCATCGCTACGGAACCGATCAGGGGACGGCCCTGAGAACTTGCTCCTGAAACTGCTGTGCGCCTTTATTAACCGCGGGGGGTTAATAAAGGCGCACAGCAAACAGGTCAGACTGCAGTCGCTATCGGGCCGCGTGCAGCTTCGTAGGCCGCACCGACACGGTAGAGGCGCTCGTCAGCCATGGCGGGCGCCATGATCTGCAAGCCCACCGGCAGGTTGTCGTCCGCGGACAGGCCCGAGGGCACCGACATCGCGCAGTGTCCGGCCAGGTTGGTCGGCAGCGTGCACAGGTCGGAGAGGTACATGGCCAACGGATCGCCGACCTTCTCCCCCAACTTCCACGGCGTGAACGGACTGGTCGGCGAGACCAGTACGTCCACCTTCTCGTAGGCCCTGTCGAAATCGCGCGCGATGAGCGTACGAACCTTGAGCGCCGAACCGTAGTAGGCGTCGTAGTATCCCGAGGACAGTGCGTAGGTACCGATCATGATGCGGCGCTTGACCTCCGGACCGAAACCGGCGGCGCGGGTTGCCGCCATGACCTGGTCGGCACTCATGTTGCCGTCGTCGACACGCAGTCCGTAGCGCATGGCGTCGAAGCGAGCCAGGTTGGACGAGACCTCACTGGGCAGCACCAGGTAGTACGACGCGAGCGCATGCTCGAAGCTCGGGCACGAAACCTCGACAACTTCGGCGCCCAAAGCCTTGAGTTGCTCGACAGCAGCGTCGAAGGAAGCGA
>NZ_LVCT01000239.1:0-2033 GCF_001647205.1 Rhodococcus sp. EPR-134 | reverse complement strand
CGACCACCGGACGCACGGGGGCGTCGATGGACGTGGAGTCACGCGGATCGTGTCCGGCGATGACCTCGTGCAGCAGAGCGGTGTCGAGCACGGTGCGTCCACAGGGGCCGCCCTGATCAAGCGAGGACGCGCACGCGACGAGTCCGAAGCGCGAGACGGTTCCGTACGTCGGCTTGGTTCCGACTGTCGCGGTGACCGCAGCGGGCTGACGGATCGAACCGCCGGTGTCAGTGCCGATGGCCAGCGGGGCCTGACGGGACGCGAGCGCAGCCGCACTGCCGCCGCCCGAACCACCGGGGATGCGGGTGACGTCCCACGGGTTACGCGTCGGGCCGAAGGCCGAGTTCTCGGTCGAAGAGCCCATCGCGAACTCGTCGAGGTTCGTCTTGCCGAGGATCGGGATGCCGGCAGCGCGCAGCTTGGAGGTCAGAGTCGCGTCGTACGGCGCGACCCAGCCTTCGAGAATCTTCGACGCACAGGTGGTCGGCATGTCCGTCGTGGTGAAGATGTCCTTCAGCGCGATCGGAACGCCGGCGAGTGCCGAAGCGGGTTCGTTTCCGCCTGCGAGCGAGTTGTCCACTGCTGCGGCGGCTTCGAGAGCCTGTTCGCCTGCAACGTGCAGGAAGGCGTGGTACTCGGTGTCGACGGCCGCGATGCGGTCGAGATGCGCCTGCGTGACCTCTACCGAGGACACCTCACGCGAGTGGATCTTGCCGGCCAGCTCAGCGGCGTCCAGCGTGGTCAGATCGGTCATTCGCCCTCTCCAAGGATCTGCGGAACCGCAAAGCGATCCTGTTCGACTGCGGGTGCTCCGGACAATGCCTGCTCGGGGGTCAACCCGGGCACGATCACGTCGGGGCGCGTCACGTTGGTGACGGCATTGGGATTCGCCATGGGCGGGACGTCGTCGGCCGCAACCTCGGTGACCACCTTGACGTGGTTGAGAATCGAATCCAACTGACCGGCGAACTCGTCGAGTTCGGCATCGGACAGGGCGAGTCTGGACAGCCGCGCGAGGTGCGCGACCTCGTCACGGGAGATGGCAGGCACCGCGGGGCCCCTTTCGGAAGAGGACGTGAACATTGCCGGTCCAGCCTAGTTGCTCGCCGCGACAGACCTGTAAGCACGCCCGCTGTATCGAACGACGAGCACGCTCACTGTGTCGATCGCCACGCCGGATGCCCGCGGTGTGTTTCGCTCGTGTGACAAGCATGTGCATCCGGCGTGACGCCGCCGCGGCGCCCACCATCGCAGGTTGGGCAAGTGCAAAGATGAGTCAGGCCCGGGTCGACGTGATCCGGGCGAGAACCGATCAGCGAAAGGCACGCACGTGTCGTACCTGCTTCGCGTCCAACTGCCCGATCGACCAGGCAGCCTCGGCGCGCTCGCCGTAGCTCTCGGATCCGTGGGCGCAGACATCCTCTCCCTCGACGTCGTGGAACGAGGTGACGGTTTTGCCATCGACGACCTCGTGGTCGACGTCGAACCGGGCGCGCTGCCCGACACCTTGATCACCGCTGCCGAGCATCTACCGGACGTGCTGGTCGATTCGATCCGCCCCTACGCCGGGATTCTCGACACTCACCGTGAGCTCGAACTCATAGATTCCGTTGCGACGGCCCGAAACGATCGACTACAGGTCCTCGTCGACGGCGCGCCGCGTGTACTGCGAGTCGGCTGGTGCGTCGTCGCGGACATCGGCAAGCACGGTGCGTACCGCGTCGTCGGTAGCGCCGGCGCGCCGGAAACCCACGCCACCGACATTCCGTGGATGCCACTGGACAAGCCCACCGCCCTCGACGGCGAGGCCGACTGGGTTCCGGACGTATGGCGCGACATGAACACCAGCCTCGCTGCCGCACCTCTCGGCTCCGGCAATCGAGTCCTCATGCTCGGTCGTCCCGGTGGGCCCGAATTCCGCCCTTCGGAGATAGCCCGCCTCGGCTACCTCGCAGGAATCGTGGCGACGGTACTGGGTTGACCAGGCTGGCTGATCAGGCCAGGCCGCGAACCATGACGGTCAGTTCCATACC
>NZ_LVCT01000238.1:0-2650 GCF_001647205.1 Rhodococcus sp. EPR-134 | reverse complement strand
CACCGAGTGATCGCCGCGGTCGTAGGCTTCGGCGATCACTGCGCGAACCAATGCGGTTCCGGCGCCCGATCCCCGAGCTTGCGGCGAGACTGCGAGCATGCGGAACTCGAGTTCGCCCTTCTGCGCAACATCCGCGAAGGGCGTGCCGGGTTCTGCGATCGTCAACGAGCCCACGACTTCGTCACCGAGAACCGCAACCAGCACCCGGCCCTGCTCCACCCGAGTTGCGGTGTCTCGCAGGCGCTCCGCGTACGGCGATCCGCCGGCGACAAATCCGCCACCCACGTACGATTGCACAGTCAGCTCCCCGACGGTCTCGAACTCAGCCGGTAGAACTTCACGAATCTCGATCATGGCGTCACTATCGCACCCAGCACACCAATCTCAGAAATCGGACAAAGTCACTCTGGTTCGTCCAAATCGGTGGGAGCGACCGCATCCGGGCCATCTTCGAGCAACCGCCGAAAGCCGTCTTCGTCGAGCACCGGCACACCCAATTCGACCGCCTTGTCGTGCTTGGAACCGGGTGCTTCACCGACGACGACAAACGCAGTCTTCTTCGAGACCGACCCTGCCGCCTTGCCGCCGCGCACCAGAATCGCTTCCTTCGCCTGATCACGTGAGTAGGTCTCGAGCGAACCGGTGACGACGATCGAGAGGCCCTCGAGATTGCGCGGAATCGAATCGTCGCGTTCGTCCTCCATGCGTACTCCGGCCGACGCCCACTTATCGACGATCTGCTGGTGCCAGTCGACGGAGAACCACTCCACGACGGCGGCGGCGATAGTCGATCCGACGCCGTCGACTGCAGCCAACTCGTCGACCGAGGCTTCCCGAATGCGTTGCAGCGAGCCGAATTCGCCGGCCAACGCCCTCGCGGCAGTGGGGCCGACGTGCCGAATCGACAGTGCCACAAGCACTCTCCACAGCGGCTTGTCCTTGGCCGAATCCAGGTTGGCCAGCAAGCGTTTTCCGTTGGCGGACAGGGATCCCGCATTGGTGCGGAAGATCGGAACTTCGATCAGTTTCTCGGCGTCGAGTGAGAAGAGATCGCCCTCGTCGCCGATGACCTTCGCCTCCAACAGCCCGGTCGCGGCCTCGTAACCGAGCACCTCGATGTCGAATGCACCGCGCCCCGAGACGTGGAACACGCGCTCGCGCAACTGCGCCGGGCAGTACTGCTGATTGGGGCATCGCACGTCGACGTCGCCCTCTTTCGCGGGTGCCAACAACGTGCCGCACTCGGGACAATGCGTCGGCATGACGAACTCGCGCTCGGTACCGTCACGAACGTCTGCCACGGGACCGAGGACCTCGGGGATAACGTCTCCGGCCTTACGCAACACCACGGTGTCGCCGATCAGCACACCCTTGCGCTTGACCTCGGATCCGTTGTGCAGCGTGGCCAAGGACACAGTGGAACCCGCCACCGTGACGGGTTCCATGTAGGCGAACGGCGTCACACGACCCGTACGTCCGACACTGACCCGGATGTCGAGGAGCTTGGTCGTGACCTCTTCCGGCGGGTACTTGTACGCGATAGCCCACCGTGGTGCGCGCGACGTGGTGCCCAGACGTCGATGTAACGACATCTCGTCTACCTTGACCACCAATCCGTCGATCTCGTGCTCGACGTCGTGGCGGTGTTCTCCCCAGTACTTCATCTTCTCGACCACGGCGTCGGCGCCGACCACCCGTGAGGTGTGCGTGGACACCGGCAGACCCCAGGCGGCGAGGGCCACGTAGGCGTCGTACTGCGAGGCCGGCTCGAAACCTTCCATGCGCCCGAACCCGTGGCAGATCATTCCGAGGCGGCGACGCGCGGTGACGGCAGGATTCTTCTGACGCAGGGAGCCCGCCGCGGAGTTGCGCGGATTGGCGAACGGCGCCTTCCCCTCCTCCACCAGGGAGGCATTGAGTGCTGCGAAGTCCTCGAGGCGGAAGAACACCTCGCCACGCACCTCGAGCAGGCTCGGAATCGGGTACTCGTCCGTGGCGGTAAGGCGCTCCGGGATGTCGTTGATCGTCAGAGCGTTGAGCGTGACCAGCTCGCCCGTACGACCGTCACCGCGCGTTGCGGCACGAACGAGTTTGCCGTTCTCGTAGACGAGATTGAGGGCGACACCATCGATTTTCACTTCACAGAGATAGTGCAGTTCCGGCCCGGTTTCCTGCTCTACCTTGGCGATCCATGCTCGGAGCTCCGACTCGTCGAAGACGTTGTCGAGGCTGAGCATCCGCTCGAGGTGGTCGACGGACGTGAAGTCCGTCGCGAATCCGCCACCGACGAGTTGCGTCGGAGAGTCGGGAGTTCGCAGATCCGGGTACTGCTCTTCGAGAGCATTGAGCTGCCCGAGCAATGTGTCGAATGCACCGTCCGAAATGACGGGCGCATCACGAACGTAGTAGCGGAACTGATGCTGGCGTACCTCTTCGGCCAGCTCCGTCCACTGCTCGCGCGCCTCGTTGGGCGCTGGCTGCATTGCATCCGCGGTTTCAGTCACAGCTAGAAGATTATCGGTTCACACCGACACACCACACGACTCCACATCGGAACGCACACACTAGAACGCCGACGGATCGTCCACCAATGCCTTGCCGACGTCTGTACACAGCCGAAGGGCGGCACGAGCCCAGTCGAGGTTCGCAC
>NZ_LVCT01000237.1:0-17793 GCF_001647205.1 Rhodococcus sp. EPR-134 | reverse complement strand
CTCTTTCCACGTCACCGGCTTTTCCGGCTCCACGGACGGAACCAGACCGAGCGCCAATTCCTTGCCGGCGTCGAACAACTGGCCGATACCGTCGAGGTCGCGTGAGCCGATGAGCGACATGTCGAAGCTCACGCCGAACGCCTGGCTTCGCCTCAGTAGATCCCACGGCATGTCTGTGCCGCAGCTGTGGACGATTGTGGGCAGTCCGCAACCGCTGATCGTCGAGTCGAGTACGGCGAGTGCCTCGGGTTCCGGCAGGGCCGGAACGCTCTCCATCTTGGTGCGCCCAGGCAGCGAACCGGCCAGAACTGCCGCGATCTGCGGCTCGTCCAACTGGATCACCACTGCGGCGCCGGTGCGGCGAGTGACCTCTGCCGCATGACGCGCGAGCCCCTCACCGAGTGATTCTGCGATGTCGCGGAGCGCACCGCGGTCGACGAGAACTCGCGAACCGTTTGCGACTTCGATCTCGGCGCCGAGTGTCAGCGGGCCGGCGGCTTGGAGCTTGACGACGTGGTCTCCGCCGACCAAGCGCGCCGACTCCCAGGCTTCCTCGAGCGCGTCGAGATCCTGATTCAGAAAGTCCTCGGCTCGCTTCGCGACATTGCCCCTCCGAGGCACGACTCGATAGGCACGGGTCGAGGCGTCGAGGTTGATGTCGACCAGAATTGCCCCCGCCCGGCCGACCATGTCAGCGCCGAGTCCGCGGCTCGGCAACTCCACCAGATGCGAGAAACCACCCAGCTCACCGAGGATGGTTGCGGCACTTTCGCGGGCATCCGTGCCCGGCCAGGATCCGATTCCGGTGACGAGACCACCGATGGAAACCTGCTGTGTCACAGTGCGTTCGGCTCGGATTCGGTGCCGGAGATGGTGCCACTGCCGAGAACCTGGTCGCCCAGTTCGCTGTCGGGGCGATACAGCACGACGGCCTGACCCTTCGCGACGCCGGTCAGTGGTTCGCGCAACGAAATGGAGATGCCGCCGCCCGAAGTACCGTCGTCGACGGCCTCCGCAACGGCCTGCGCCAGTCCGCCATGCGCACGAACCTGCACCATGCACTCGACGGGGCCCTCCGGCGCCTGGCCCGAGGTCCAGATCGCGCGCTGGGCCGAGATGGCCCAGACGTCGAGATTCTTGGCCGAACCGACTCGCACCGTTCCGGTTTCGGGCTCGATCGCGGTCACGTACCGCGGACGGCCGTCACCTGCGGGACCCTCGACGCCGAGGCCCTTGCGCTGTCCGATCGTGAAGCCGTGTACGCCGTCGTGTGCAGCGAGGACCTCACCCGAATCGGCGTCGACGACGCTTCCCGGACGAACGCCGATGCGCGCACCCAGGAATGCTCGGGTATCGCCGGTCGGGATGAAGCAGATGTCATGGCTGTCAGGCTTGTTCGCCACAGCCAGACCGCGCTCGGCGGCTTCCTCGCGGATCTGTTCTTTCGGTGTGTCACCGATCGGGAACATCGCTCGCGAAAGCTGCTCAGCCGTCAGCACACCGAGGACATACGACTGGTCCTTGTCAGCGTCGACCGCCCGGCGCAGGACGCCGTCTTCGAGGCGCGCGTAGTGACCGGTCGCCACGGCGTCGAAGCCGAGAGCGACTGCACGGTCGGCGAGTGCGGTGAACTTGATCTTCTCGTTGCAGCGCAGGCACGGATTGGGGGTCTCACCCGCTGCGTACGACGCCACGAAGTCGTCGATCACGTCTTCCTTGAAGCGATCGGCGAAATCCCAGACGTAGAAGGGTATTCCGAGAACGTCGGCGGCGCGCCTGGCGTCGCCGGCATCTTCCTTCGAGCAGCATCCACGCGAACCCGTCCGCAATGCGCCCGGCGCCGTGGACAACGCAAGATGAACGCCGACGACGTCGTGTCCGGCGGCGACAGCGCGGGCGGCGGCGACAGCGGAGTCGACACCTCCGCTCATGGCTGCGAGTACTCGCATCAGCGATCCCCTCCACGCGAACCGGCACCGGCAAGACCGGCGGCCCGAGCGCGCTCTACTACTTGTGGAAGCGCAGCGATGAGCGCGTCCACATCGGTGACACTCGACGTATGTCCGAGCGAAAATCTCAGTGAGCCACGCGCGACGGGCGATTCGACGCCCATCGCGATCAAGACGTGGCTGGCCCTGGCCACACCGGCGGTGCAGGCCGAACCGGTGGAACATTCGATACCGGCAGCGTCGAGCAGCATCAGCAACGAATCGCCCTCGCAACCGGGGAAGGTGAAGTGCGCGTTACCGGGAAGCCGATCGGAACCGGTCGGGCCGTTGAGCACCGACTCGGGAAGGATCTCCAGGACTCCGTCGATCAAACGGTCACGCAACTGCGCCAATTCCCTTGTGCTGGAATCGAAGTTCTCGACGTTTGCGCGCAGCGCCGCAGCCATCCCGACAACGCCCGCAGTATCCGGAGTGCCCGAACGCAGATCACGTTCGTGTCCGCCGCCGTGAAGGAGCGGCACACACGGAACCTGGCGTCCGAGCAGCAGTGCGCCGACGCCGTGCGGACCACCGAACTTGTGCGCCGCGATGCTCAGCGCGGACAATTTGCTCGCCGCGAAATCGACCGGCAATTGTGCAACTGCCTGAACCGCGTCGCTGTGCATCGGAATCTCGAACTCAGCCGAAATCTCCGCCAACTCCACGATCGGCATGATCGAGCCGACCTCGTTGTTGGCCCACATCACCGTCACGAGTGCTACCTCGTCGGCGTGGACGGAAAGCTCGTCACGCAAGGTCTGCGGATCGACGACACCGTTCTCGTCGACCGGCAACCACGTCACGCGCGCGCCCTCGTGCTGCTCGAGCCACTCGACGGCGTCGAGCACAGCATGATGCTCGACCGAGCTGGCCAGGATGCGATTGCGTCGCGGGTCTGCGTCACGGCGAGCCCAGTAGATGCCCTTGACCGCGAGATTGTCGCTCTCGGTGCCTCCGGAGGTGAAGATGACCTCCGACGGCCGCGCACCCAGGCTGGCGGCGATCGATTCGCGCGATTCCTCGACGCGGCGCCGGGCCGCACGGCCGGAGCCGTGCAGCGAGGACGCGTTGCCCACGGTTTTGAAGGTATCGGTCATCGCCTCGATAGCGGCTGCCGACATCGGAGTCGTGGCGGCATGATCGAGGTACACCGGAAATCCGGCGTGGGCACTGTGTGCAGGCAGAGTCATGGCTTGACAAGGATAGCCCAGCACGAGAGTTCGACCAGCCTCGCTCAGCAGGCTAAGCGCTCATCGCCGGGGAAGGATCGATTTGTCCCACGGCTTGTGTCACGAGTTCCGGTGCGGGGTCGAAGATGTCGTGAGCTGCCAGATCGATGATGTCGACGCCGCGTACGGCTCTCTCGCATCGCTGCGCGAGATCGGCTCGACACTCCCCTGCCTCCTCGAGCGGAGCCAGCCTGACCTTCACCTCGACGTTCTTCTGACGCAGGATCCGACGGATGGACTGACCGATCGTTTCGGTGCCGACAAAGCAGGGTCCGGTGCACAGGGAACCGTCGGCGTTCTCGTAGCGGATCGCCATCGGCTGAACCGGGCATTCGGCGTCGACGGCTGCTTGGAACATCGCCGGACGAAAACCGCCGTACGCCCGCCCGCACCAGGTCGTTCCCTCGGGGAACACCATCACCCGGACACCTCGCTGCAGGCGTTCGCGAACGACGTCGACGGTTCCGGGGAGTTCACGCAGGCGAGCGCGGTCGATGGGGACGACGCGCATCCGGCGCGCGAGACCGCCGAGCACTGCCCAGTCGAGCAGGTCGGCGCGGGCGACGAAGTTGGCCGGAGCAACGGCGCTCGCGACGAGGACGTCGGTCCAGGACACGTGACCGGCGACAACCATGACCCCGTCAGGTTCCGCGCGCCCCAACCGCTGGTCGTCGACCGTCAGCTTCATCCCCAGACAACGAAGCAACGCGCGCGAGTATCCGCGTTGCATCTCAGTACGCCAGGTGCGCGGGAGGAGCCAGCCGGCCGAAAGCACAGGCGCAGTCAACAGTGCGGCACCGACCATGACCCCGCGGGCCATCACGGTGATACTCGACACACCGGGTGCGTCCGCGGGTAGGCACCCGTCGCCGCAGGGGCTCGTCGGCACCCAGTACGGCACCGCCGCGGTCATCAGCCGATCCCCGACTCGTGTGCGGCGGCCGCCGATCGCAGCCGTTCGAGGTACCGCTTGTTGGCGGAGTGAAGGCCTTGCAGCGCAACAAAATCGGCCACACCGAACTCGGGATCGTGAGCAGGTTCCCCGCAGATCATCGCGCCCATCCGCAAGTAACCACGGAGCAACGGTGGCATCGTCACGCGTTCCGGTGCGGCGATCTCGTCGAGCGTCAGACCCCCGAGGACCACCGGGTTTCGTGGGATCACCCGCCGCGACCCCGGACTGGCGTGCTTGTTCATCACGAAGTCACGGACGCCGCGGACATCGGCGCCGGCAATTGAATCGGGGCTCGGCAAGACGGGCACGGAGACGCAGCCCATCACCCACTCGTATCCGGTCAATTCGAGATAGTGCAGGATGCCCGACCACATCAGGCTCAGGACGGATCCGGTGCGGTGAGCGGGATCGACGCACGCGCGACCCATTTCGACGATCCTGTTCGCCACCGGATCGAGCGCGGAGATGTCGAATTCCGTTGCGGTGTAATACCCACCGGCCGCCGCAGCGGAATCCGGCGGCAGCATTCGGTAGCAGCCGACGTACTCCTCGGTGATGTTGTCGCGAACGAGAAGATGATCACAGAATTCGTCGAAGGCGTCGGCGTCGAGTTCGAACACCCCGGCCGAAGCGGGGAGGGAGAAGCCTGGCTCGGAGGCGAACACTCGGTATCGAAGGCGCTGCGCAGCGACACGATGCTCGCGGTCGGAGGAGACGATCAGGGAATATCTCGGCTGGGCGACCTCACGGCCGAGATTGTCACTCGCGGAGCGAAGGACTGACGTAATTGTCATGCGCAAGGTTTATCGAGCGCGAACGGCGTCTCGGTATCGACGAAGTGACATGCCGATGCAGGCCGGGTGAATAAAGCACTGTGCGCCTTTATCAACCGCGGGGGGTTGATAAAGGCGCACAGCAGTTTGTGCTTTTCAGCCCTTGTGGGACTTCACAGCTTCGGTGAGCTGCGGTGCGACGTTGAACAGGTCGCCCACGATGCCGAAGTCGGCGATCTCGAAGATGGGTGCCTCTTCGTCCTTGTTGACCGCGACGATGGTCTTGGACGTCTGCATGCCGGCACGGTGCTGGATGGCACCGGAAATGCCGAGCGCGATGTACAGCTGCGGCGAGACCGTCTTACCGGTCTGACCGACCTGGAACTGTCCGGGGTAGTAACCCGAGTCCACAGCGGCACGCGAAGCACCGACTGCAGCGCCGAGGGAGTCGGCCAGCTCTTCGACGACGGAGAACTTGTCCGCGCTGCCGACACCACGTCCACCGGAGACGACAACCGACGCCTCGGTGAGCTCCGGGCGGTCGCCGCCGACAATGGGCTCACGCGAGGTGACCTTGACGGCACTCTCGTCCTGGGCCGGAACCTCGACGGTGATCTGCTCGCCTGCGCCGGCCTGCGGAGCAGCCTCGACTGCGCCCGGACGAACCGAGTAGACCGGAACGTCGCCGTTGGCCTTGGCCTCGACGGTGAACGCGCCACCGAAGATGGAGTGGACGCCGGTGCCGTCAGCCTTGATCTCGATGACGTCGGTCAGCAATCCGGAGCCCAGACGTGCGGCCAGACGACCGGCAACCTCTTTGCCCTCGGTGCCGGCTGCGGTGATGACTGCTGCCGGGCTGGTGGACTCGACCAGAGCGGCGAGAACGTCGACCTTGGGGGTGACCAGGTAGCCGTCGATGTCGTCGGACTCGGCGACGTAGATCTTCTCGGCGCCGGCTGCTGCCAGAGCGTCGGCGAGCTTTGCTGCGGTGCCCGCGGGGCCGGCGACAACTGCCGACGGCTCACCGAGTGCGCGTGCAGCGGTGATGAGTTCGGTGCTGACCTTCTTCAGCGCACCCTCTGCGTGCTCTACGAGCACAAGTACTTCTGCCATGACTTAACTCTCCCTGAGTTCTTCTGCTGGATGTCTAGAAGGGCGCGATCAGATGACCTTGTTGCTGACGAGGTACGCGGCAATCTTGGTGCCACCGTCTCCCTCGTCGACGATGCGCTCACCAGCGGTACGGGGGGGCTTGGGGGTGGAGGACGTCACGGTGGTGCCGGCGTTGGCAACTCCGACGGTCTCCGGGTCGACTCCGAGGTCGGCCAGCGTGTAGACGAGAACTTCCTTCTTCTTCGCGGCCATGATGCCCTTGAAGGACGGGAAGCGCGGCTCGTTGATCTTCTCGGTGACCGAGACGATCGCGGGCAGCGAAGCCTCGAGGCCGAAGACGCCCTCGTCGGTCTCGCGCTCACCGGTGATCTTGCCGTCGGCGACGACGACCTTGCGCAGCTGCGTGAGCTGCGGGATGCCCAGGTACTCGGCGATGATGGCCGGAACAGCGCCGACGCGGCCGTCGGTGGCCTCGTTGCCGGCGATGATCAGGTCGGCAGGCTCGTCGTTCTCGAAGGTGATCTGTCCGAGAGCAGCAGCGAGCGTCCATGCGGTCTGGATCGCGTCGGAGCCGTGCAGTGCCGGGTCGTTGATGTGGACGGCCTTGTCGGCGCCCATCGAGAGAGCCTTGCGGATAGCGTCGGTGGCGCGGTCGGGACCTGCGGACAGCACCGTAACCTCACCGCCCTGAGCTTCCTTGATGAGGAGTGCTTCTTCGACGGAGCGCTCGTTGATCTCGTCGAGGACTGCGTCGGCGGCTTCACGGTCAAGCGTGTAGTCGCCGTCGGTCAGCTTGCGCTCGGACCATGTGTCGGGGACCTGCTTGATCAAAACAACGATATTCGTCATGGGTCTTCGTCGACCTCCTGTGTGTAATTCACCTGATAAATCGTCTGTGGTGCTCGCGCAGTCCGAGCGTCCGAAAAGAGAGTCCGACAGGTCTCCCTACGGGCGAATTTCTCGGTTCACGTCGGCTGTGCGTTAGATTACCCCACGTTAAGTTACCGGTGGGTAACTTAACGTGGAACCTCGTCCACCATAACGGCACGAACAGGAATTGACAGCAGTGATCTGGACCACGGCGAACACGTTCTACTCGGATGGCACTAATCTCGCACGGGTGAGTGAAACGAGTGTCAGCAACCACGAGGACGCACCCCTGCCCTTGACGGGCGAACGAACCGTGCCAGGAATCCCCGAGGAGAACTACTGGTTCCGACGCCACGAAGTGGTGTACCGCGCACTTCTGGAGCGCTGCACGGACCGCCGAGTCCTCGAGGCCGGTTCCGGAGAAGGCTACGGCGCCAACATGATTGCGGACGTCGCAACAAAGGTTACCGGCCTCGACTACGACATCTCCGCGGTCGAGCACGTCCGTGCCCGCTACCCCCGCGTCGAGATGCTCCACGGCAACCTCGCCGAGCTTCCACTGGCGGACAACTCGGTTGACGTCGTCGTCAATTTCCAGGTGATCGAGCACCTGTGGGATCAGGGTCAGTTCCTGTGCGAATGCTTCCGAGTTCTCGCTCCCGGCGGTGAACTTCTCATCAGCACCCCCAACCGGATCACCTTCTCCCCCGGCCGCGACACGCCGCTCAACCCTTTCCACACTCGTGAGCTCAACGCCTCCGAAATGACCGAATTGCTCGAAGACGCCGGATTCCGCGTTCAGTTGATGACCGGCGTCCACCACGGTTCGCGCCTGAAGGAACTCGACGCCAAGCACGGCGGATCGTTCATCAATGCGCAGATCGACCGCGCGTTGGCCGGCGAGCCCTGGCCGGAAGATCTCACCCGCGACGTCGAGGGCATCACCGTCGACGACTTCAGCATCAGCGAACCCGACATCGACGACAGCCTCGACCTCGTCGCTATTGCCGTGAAGGAAACCGGCGAGTGAGTAACGCAACACCCGTCACCGAACCGGGGATGTTCGCCCTGGTTCTGCACTCCCATCTGCCGTGGCTCGCCAACCACGGCAGATGGCCCGTCGGCGAGGAATGGATCTACCAGTCCTGGGCTGCGTCGTACATTCCGCTCGCCGCCGCGCTACGACGCCTGGCCGACGAGGGCCGATCGCACCTGCTGACGCTGGGAATCACGCCCGTACTCGCGGCCCAGTTGGACGATCCCCACTGCCTCGCCGGGATGCATCACTGGCTCGGCAACTGGCAAATCCGCGCCCACGAGGCTGCCGGCATGCCGGACGCGGCGCACCGCGAACTCGGCGCGCGCGAACACCGGGCGTCAGCTGCCGCTCTCGCAGATTTCGAGACTCACTGGCAGCACGGCGCCTCACCGGTGTTCCGCGACCTCATCGATCGCGAGGCCTTCGAGCTTCTCGGCGGGCCGCTGGCCCACCCGTTCCAACCGCTGCTCGATCCTCGCTTGCGGGCGTTCTCCCTCCGCGAAGGTCTCGCCGACGCGCATGCCCGGTGGAATCACACTCCGACCGGGATCTGGGGACCTGAGTGCGGGTACACCCCGGGCATGGAGCGCGGGTACGCCGAAGCGGGCGTCACCCACTTCATGGTCGACGGCCCCGCCTTGCGCGGCGACACGTCCCTCGGCCGCCCGGTTCGAGAATCCGACGTGGTTGCATTCGGCCGCGACCTGCAGGTCAGCTACCGGGTCTGGTCCCCCAAGTCCGGATATCCGGGTCACGCCGCCTACCGCGACTTCCACACCTACGACCACGAGACGGGTCTCAAGCCGTCGCGAGTCACCGGACGGACCGTCGACTCCGCCGACAAGTTGCCGTACGACCCCGAACTCGCTGCGGCCGCCGTCGACAAGCATGTTGCCGACTTCGTCGAAACCGTTCGGGCGCGTCTGCGCAGTGAATCCACCCGCATCGGCCGCGACGCCCTGGTGGTCGCAGCTTTCGACACCGAACTGTTCGGGCACTGGTGGCACGAAGGCCCGCAGTGGCTCGAGAAGCTCCTGCGCGCGCTTCCGGAAGCCGGAATTCGCGTCGGCACCCTCGCCGACGCCAAGGAATCGGGATACGTCGGCGAACCCGTTCAACTCGAGGATTCGTCCTGGGGATCGGGTAAGGACTGGCGTGTCTGGGCCGGCGATCAGGTGTCCGACCTGGTGCAACTGAACTCCGAAGTGGTGGAGACCTCGCTCGGCACCGTGGACAAGTCTCGCGGACGCGACAACGCACCCGGACGACCGGAACTGCGAAACCGCGTCAACGATCAGATACTTCGCGAGACACTGATGACAGTTTCGAGCGATTGGGCATTCATGGTGAGCAAGGATTCGGCCGCGGGGTACGCCCGCGAACGTGCGCACAAGCACGCCCATGCGACCAGGGAAATCTCCGAAGCGCTCGTTTCCGGCCGCGATGCCGTCGCCGTGCGACTCGCCGAAGGCTGGAATCGCGCCGACGGGTTGTTCCCGGGACTGGATGCTCGCCGTCTACCTGACACAGAACTGAGTCCGTCGTGAAAATTCTCATCGTCTCGTGGGAGTACCCACCGGTCGTCGTCGGCGGGCTCGGTCGACACGTCCACCATCTCGCCACCGAGTTGGCTGCTGCAGGCCACGAGGTCGTGGTTCTCTCGCGTCGCCCCTCCGGAACGGATGCGTCGACGCACCCGACGATCACGCACATTTCCGAGGGCGTCCTTGTCGTCGCAGTGGCCGAGGACCCCGCGCACTTCGTCTTCGGCGAGGACATGCTCGCGTGGACCCTCGCGATGGGTCACGCGATGGTCCGTGCCGGGATGGCGCTGCACAAGCCAGGAGTGGGCGAGGGCTGGCAGCCCGACGTCGTGCACGCGCACGACTGGCTGGTCGCACATCCGGCGATCGCCCTGGCCGAATTCTATGATGTCCCACTGGTTTCCACACTTCACGCCACCGAGGCGGGTCGCCACAGCGGCTGGATCTCCGGACGCATCAACCGCCAGGTCCACTCCGTCGAGTGGTGGCTGGCAAACGAATCCGACTCTCTCATAACCTGTTCGGCGTCCATGCAGGAAGAAGTGACCGAGCTCTACGGCCCGACGCTGCCGCCGATCACCGTCATCCGCAACGGAATCGACGTGACCACGTGGAACTTTCGCGAACGTGGACCGCGATCCGGACCGCCGAAACTCCTCTTCGTCGGCCGCCTGGAATACGAGAAGGGCGTGCAGGACGCCATCGCAGCACTCCCCCGAATCCGTCGTAGCCACCCCGGCACGACCCTCGCGATCGCGGGCGAAGGCACCCAGTTCACCTGGCTCTACCAACAGGCACGCACGCACCGCGTCGCGCGGGCGGTGGACTTTCTCGGCAACCTCGATCACACGGAACTGCTCAGCTGGCTGCACGGAGCGGACGCCATCGTCCTGCCGTCGCGCTACGAGCCGTTCGGGATCATCGCCCTCGAAGCGGCGGCGGCCGGCACTCCGCTGATCACGTCCACCGCAGGCGGACTGGGCGAAGCCGTCGTCGACGGGGTGACGGGGATGTCCTTCCAACCGGGCGACATCGCCGGGCTCACCTCGGCTGTCCGCGAGGTACTCGACGATCCCGCCGGGGCACAGGAACGGGCAGTGGCCGCCCGCGCACGCCTGACATCGGACTTCGACTGGCATCAGGTCGCCGAGGAGACCGCTCACGTCTACGCGGGCGCGAAGCGTCGGGTGCGACAGCCGTTGGCCCGTCCGCAGATCCCCGAGCGTCCGCTGCCCGGTCGCTGAGCTCGCTTTGTGCTGATCTCAGGGGGTCGGGAGTGGCGCGGTGAAACGAGAACTCGCATCCCCGAGCAGATGGCCTGGTGGCAGCATCCGGCCGCACAGCACGAGCAGGAGATCCTGCGCCGCCCCGTGAACCTCGGCGCCGGCACCGTACGTCCAGTCTCGGTCGTCGGCGCGCAGCCGAGCGCCGTCGAGGTCAGTTCCGAAATACTTCAGGGTTTTGGGCGAGAGTCCGCTGAGCACACGAGTGAGCCGGTCTTCGGGCACCACGTAATCGTCGCCGAGTGCCACGCGAATGTCCTGACCGTGGATCACGTCGTGCGAGAGCGCACCCTCGAAGCCGCCGCCTGGTGGCTTCCACGGGTGTGCAACGTTGTCGCGAAGCGAGGCAAGCAGTTGTCGCTCACCGACTTCCGACGCATCGGCGAGCGCTCGCCGGTTCGACATCCTGTTGAAGTTTCCGCGTGACTTGACCATTTCCACGACGAATCGCGGCGCCGAGTATCGGTAGGGCATGGTGATGTGCGCGATCACTTCGCGGACCCGCCACCCCTCGCACAGGGTCGGCGCGTTCCACTGCTCCGTGCTCAGGCCTTCGAGAAATCCCACCAGTTCGCGGCGCTGCGCCACGACCCATTCGGGTGTCTGTTCGCTCATGTCGGCACTCCTTTCACCGGCGCAGACTTTCGGCGCCGATACCGATACAGACCGGTTGCGGCGCCGAAAGTAATCGCTGGTTCTGCCAAAAAGTGAGCTACGACGTCGACGACGCGTCGGCAGCGTCCGCAGCAGCCTTCTTGCGTGCGATGTCCTCGAGCGCCGCGATGTACTTTGCACGATCGGCAGCGCCGGCTTCCCAATCGGACTTGCGGTTCTTGACCGCCTTCGCGGGCGAGCCGACCGCGATGCTGTAGTCCGGGATGTCTCCCTTGACGACGGCGTGCGCACCGAGGACACAACCGCGTCCGACGCGGGTATTTCGCAGCACGGTGACCTTCGCTGCCACCCACGTGTCCGGGCCGATACGGACGGGGCCCTTGACGATGCCCTGGTCCTTGATCGGTGTGTTGATGTCGTCCATGCGGTGGTCGAAGTCGCAGATGTAGCACCAGTCGGCTACGAGCGTCGACGCACCGATTTCGATGTCGAGGTACGTGTTGACGACGTTGTCCTTGCCGAAGACGACCTTGTCGCCGATGCGCAGCGAGCCTTCGTGGCAGCGGATCGCGTTGCCGTCACCGATGTGCACCCAGCGCCCGATCTCGAGGCGGGACAGGTCGGGGGTGGAATGGATTTCGACGTTCTTGCCGAGGAACACCATGCCGCGCAGGATCACGTGCGGGTTGGCCATCTTGAACTTGGCGAGACGGTAGTACCGCACCAGATACCAGGGTGTGTACGCCTTGTTCGCCAGAACCCATTTGAGGGAATCGACCGTCAAGAACTTGGCCTGATCGCTGTCGCCTCGGCGTGATCCCCGCCATCGAGTGCGCAACGGTGCGCCCCACATGCTCGTCATGAGTGTTCAGCCTACGTGGGGCCGACTCACCGACCCTCGGGGTGTGCCCCGTCACGTTGCCCCGGTCGGGATAGTCTCTGGTCCGGGCTTGTGCAGTTACCGAGGGCTCTTGATCAAGTGAAGGCAGGGAGATTGTGATGCGGCGGGTCCTACGGTCGTCCGTGATGGTGTCGACGGCGATCGCTGCGGCCCTGATCGCCGGTTGCGGCAGCGACGACGGACGGGTGGACCGGTATGCGTCGGCGGGTTGGCCGGCCATGCATGCCGACGCCCGCAACAGCGACACGAGCCCGGTCACCGGATCACGCGATGTCGAGTTCGCATGGTCACGCCCTCTCGGCGGTCCGGTTGCCGCGTACGCCTCGGTGGCCGCGAACGGCCAGAGCTTCGTCACCGCCCGCACCGAGAACGGCTGCAATCTCTTCTCGTTCCAGATGGATACGGGTCGCAAGAAGTGGTGCGCTCGACTCAACGACGGAGTAGTCGCGTCCACACCCATCGTCGACACGGCCACCAATGTCTACGTCGGCGAGAGCGGCGCGATGATGTCCTTCACCGAGACTGGTCAATTGCGTTGGCGCACGCTCGTTGTGGGCACTCCTCTCTCGTCACAGTTCACCGGCGACGGAAACCTGTTGTTCATCACCCAATTGGGTCAGATCAACGTGCTCAACCCGCAGACCGGCGCAAAAGTGGTTCCGTCGTTCGACCTGATCCCGCCGCCGTCGATCGACCAGGGCGCGAATGCAGAACTCATTCCCGACAACAAGGGTTTGAACGAGTGCTTCCTCGGCACGTCCGGCTGCCCGGTGGCCAATACCCCGGCAGTGGACCTGGGCACCGGCAAGTTCTACTTCACCTTCTACGGACCCAGTTCTCAGGCAGTCGATCTGGTCGCCATGAAGTACACGGGCGGCGACAATCCGTCCATCACCCGCGAGTGGTCCACCGACGCGCTTCCCGGTGGAACGGCGTCGAGCCCGGACCTGTCGAAGGACGGCAAGACCGTCTACGCCACCGACAACAACGGATCTCTCTGGGCAGTGAACGCCGAAACCGGTGACACCAGGTGGAGTTACGACATCGGCTTCAACTCGGCCGGTAGTGCCTCGACGTCCGACGACGGTTTGATCATTCCCGCCGGCGGCGACAAGGGCCACCTCCTTGCCGTGCGCGACGAGGGAGATCACGCCGAACTGGCCTGGGAACGTAAAGACCTTCTGCAACTGGGCGTTCCGGCGCAGACCGCCGGCAACACCGGATACACCGTCGTACGCGAGGGTGAGAACGGACTGAGCCTGATCACCTTCGACACCGAAACCGGTGAGACGGTGGATCAGGACACGTTGCCTGGCGCGGTCGGCTTCACCGTCGGCACCTCGATCGGACCCAAGGGCGAAGTGTTGACGCCCAGCGCAATCGGTGAGCTGTTCGTCTTCAAGTGAGCTAGCGGGATGCCTCACAGATGAAGGCCGACGCCGATCGCCCGATCCGTACGATCACGTCGCTCAGCGCAAGCGAGCCCTTGAGCTTGAGCCGTGGACGCAGCACTGCCGGGTCCACGTCGACTCCTCGCACCAGGATTTCGGCCACACCGCAGTCCCGCTTGGACAGTGTCTGTTTGAGCAGTTTCTCGGAGTACTTGATCTGCTCGAGGATCCGGAATCCGCGAACTCCCTCAGGGACGCTGTCACCGGTCAGATAAGCGATGCGTGGATCGAGCTGCCAGAGGCCGTGTCTGGCCGCGTAGTGGCGCACGAGGCCCGCGCGCACTACCGCTCCGTCCGGGTCGATGATCCACTCCCCCGGCGCTTGCTCCGGAATCACGTCGTCCTCGGCGTCGGTGATCGCCCACCCGCTCCCGTCGGAGCGAAGCACCGAAGCTCGACGCGTGACGCCGGACTCGGCCAGCCCCGTCGACCACAGGCAGGCTTCCTTGACGCCGCCGTCGAGCGAGACGACCTCGACTTCCCCGTCCCAGCCCAGATTGTCGAAATCGAGTCCGGGAGCACACTTCACCGCGAGATCACGGCCGGAGTACGCCTCGATGAGGTCCGGTAGAGGTGGCATCAACGCTGCCGGATCGTGAGTGCGGCGACCGCCCGATCGCCGTGCGGGGTCTGCCAGTACGACGGTGTCGCGTGTCGTCGGGCGGAGCGCGTCGGCCCGCAGCAACGCTGCGCTCGGCACATTGCGCTGTGCCATCGCCAGGCGAACGGAATCGATGTCGCTGCCGATCACGCGATGCGCAACTCCGGTCAAGGCATGCAGTTCGGCGCCGATGGAGCACGTCACGTCGTGGACGTCGCGCCCGATCAGACGCTGCGCGCGGTGGGCCGCGACAACGCCGGGAGTGGCTTGTTGCATCGCGTCGTCCGTGAACAACCACTGATCACTGCCGGGCAGTTTCGTAGCGGCCTTTCGTCGAAGCAGGACGGTGTCCACGAGCGCAGGCATGTGATCACCGAAACGCGTACGCGCCCGGCCGATGTCGGCCAGACGCGTACGCGTGGACAGTTCGAGCTGATCCACCTCGGCCAAGGCAGCTACGCCGGAATCACTTCCGAGATAGTCGACGTCGCCGAGGGTGAAGTCATAACCCAATTCAGTTGCCGGGCTTCACGCCGGTGATCATGACGTTGTAGAAGAATCCGCGAGGAACGACGTGGCGGAGCACCTTCTCGTCGACCCAGCTGAGCGTCTTCCAACCACCGAAAGCGAAACGCCCCCAGCCCCAACCGAGCTTCTCCGGCGGAACAGCCGCCTCGAAGGTACGGACCGGCCAGCCGAGCAGCGCCGCGGCGAATTCCTCGGTGGCAGCGTGGACCTGATCGGCGCCGGCGGACTTCGCCATGTTCTCGAGGTCCGTGGGGTCGAACGTGTGGATGTCGACGACAGCCTCGAGAGCTGCTGCACGAGAAGACTCGTCGAGTTCCTCTTGCGGACGACGCCAGTCTGCGAGGAACGGCAGCTTGGTCACGCGTGTGGTTGCTTCCCACGTCGCGCGGCCGAGCCAGCGGGCGTAGAAGTTGCCGACAGTGGTGGGCTCACCGGCGAAGACGAAACGTCCGCCGGGCTTGAGGACACGAAGGACCTCACGCAGCGACTTCTCGACGTCCGGAATGTGGTGCAGCACGGCGTGGCCGACCACCAGGTCGAAGGTGTTGTCCTCGTACGGAATGGTCTCGGCATCGGCAACACGGCCGTCGACCGGAAGGCCGAGGCTTTCGGCATTGCGCAGTGCGACCTTGACCATGCCGGGCGAGAGGTCGGTGACCGAACCGGTCTTGGCGACTCCACCCTGCATCAGGTTCAGGAGGAAGAATCCGGTGCCGCAACCGAGTTCGAGCGCGCGCTCGTACGGGAGCGGCTGATCGCCCGCGACGGCGTCGAAACGACCACGTGCGTAGTCGATGCAGCGCTCGTCGTACGAGATGGACCACTTGTCGTCGTAGGTTTCGGCTTCCCAGTCGTGGTAGAGCACCTGGGCGAGCTTGGTGTCCTTACGAGCGGCCTCGACCTCTTCGGCCGTGGCGTGCGGCCGCGGCGCGGGGTCGACTACCGAGGTGTCGGTAGCGGCGGGCGGCGTGACGGTTGCGTCGTCATTCGGGCTGGCTGTCATGGCGGCTATCCTACTCGCTGGTAAGAGATGAACAAGTTCTAGTTTAGGGGAGCCTACTCGCCCGTGAACTCGGCCTTGCCCGGACCGTTGGCGATGAACGACTCCATGCCGATCGCCTGATCCTTGGTCGCGAACAATCCGGCGAACAGATGCTGCTCGATCTTGAGCCCGGATTCCAGGTCGGTGTTCAGACCCTCGTCGATGGCCGCCTTGGCAGCAGCCAACGCACGTGACGCTCCCCCGACGAACTGCGAGGCCCATGTCCGGGCCGCGGTGTACACGTCGTCGGGAGCGACGACCTCGTCGACCAAACCGATGGCCAACGCCTCGTCAGCCCCGACGAAACGGCCGGTGAAGACCAGATCCTTGGCCTTGGCCGGACCGATCAGACGAGCCAGACGCTGCGTTCCGCCGCCACCGGGAATGATTCCGAGCAGAATCTCCGGAACTCCGAGCTTGGCGTTGTCTCCGACGATCCGGCGATCGGCCGAGAGTGCAACTTCGAGTCCACCACCGAGTGCGTATCCGGTGATCGCGGCGACCGTCGGCTTCGGGATGGACGCCACGGCGCCGAGTCCGGCCTGCATGCCGCCGATCGCGTCACGGATCTGGCCGTAATCCATCTCGGCCATTTCCTTGACGTCGGCACCGGCTGCGAAGACTTTCTCGCCGCCGTAGACGATGACGGCCTTGACTGCCTTGTCGACGGTCGCAGCGTGTGCGGCAGCAGCCAACTCGTCCTGAACCTGACGGTTCAGAGCGTTCATGGGCGGACGCGCCAGACGGATGGTGCCGATGCCTTCGGAAACCTCGAGAGTCACAAATTCAGCCATGGTCGAGAGGTTACTTTGCCGCCTTGACCGACCACGGATGCGGCCCGGCGACGTAGTAACCGTCCTGGTTCGGGAACTCGACGCGCAGCGTTTCCTCGTCGGTGATCAACGTAGGCAGGATGACGGGAATCACCGGCTCGGCTGCGAGTATCTCCGCCACCGAACTGAACTTGGCCAATTCGGTCAGCTGACTCCACGTCGGCGGCAACAGGATGCTGCCACCCTCCCGCCAGTGCGCCAGCGCGTCCTGCGGGCTCTGCCAACGAACCTCGGCGGCCTCGGAGGTGACGCCGTCCGCGATCTGTCCGGTCGGTGACGCTGCGACGAAGAAGCGCGTGTCGTAGCGGCGGGTCTCGCCCACCGGCGTGATCCAGTTCGCCCACGGCCGCAGCAGATCCGTTCGCAGGACCAGGTTCTCCTTCTTCAGGAAATCGCTGAACGACAGCTCGTGCTTTTCGAGAGCAACGCGGTCCTGTGCGTAGCCGGCCGTGTCCGCGACGACCGTGTCAGCCGTGGGGCCGGCCAGCAGGACACCGCACTCCTCGAAAGTTTCCCGCACCGCCGCCAAGACGAGAGCCTTCGCCCGAGCAACATCCGTGCTGAACCGCTCGGCCCACCACTCGACTGACGGCCCGGCCCACTCGACCTCGGCCGTCGCATCGGACTTGTCGACGCCGCCGCCGGGGAATACCGTCATGCCCCCGGCAAACGCCATCCCCTGTACTCGTTGAAGCAGGAAGATCTCGATCCCGGATTCGGCATCGCGCACCAAGATGACGGTCGACGCATCCTTGGGCTCGGGGACAGCGTTTGTATTCTCGTTAGCCATGCTTCGCGAACCTACGCGATCTGTGATCTGGGACGCATTTCAGGTCCCACTGAAGCTCACGCGCGATGAGCTCCGGACGGTCTCGCGCGGCGCGCGAAGTATCGGCCGTCCGCCTTGTCGAGGCTGATGGACTGGCTGAATGCCGCGCTCAGATTTTCGGCGGTGATGACGTCGTCCAGAAGGCCCTGAGAGACGACCTCCCCTTCCTTGAGAAGGAGTGCGTGGGTGAATCCCGGCG